>NZ_JBGCBY010000016.1:0-182350 GCF_041262165.1 Streptacidiphilus sp. MAP12-16 | reverse complement strand
TAGTGGATGGACGGGGTATCAACATATCTGGCGTTGACTTTTGGCACGCTGTTGAGTTCTCAAGGAACGGACGCTTCCTTCAAGACCGTCTCACCAGTCTCTCCGGGCGCTTCCTTCGTTCTTTACCCTATCAGACTCTCTCGGGTCCGATTTCCGTCTTCCCGCACCGTTTCCGGCCCGTTCCGACGAGTAAAACTCTAGCCGATTTCGCTCTGACGAGCGAATTCAACCGCATTCCCCGAAAAAGGACATGACGAACCAGAGGTCGCCCGGACCTGACTTTCAAGGGATGGCCGCTCCGGGAACGTCCGCGCAGATGCGTGTCCGTCTCTCCCGGTCGAGCGACCTCGGAACTCTACCCCGCAGTCGGCGACGACGCAAAATCGCCACGCGAAGGGAACAGGCCGGCTCCGCGACGTCACAGAGGGACGTCGCAGAGCCGGCCCGTTCGGAGGACCTGTGCGGATCAGGCGTTGGTCGGGAAGCCGAGGTTGATGCCACCGTGGCTCGGGTCGAGCCAGCGGGAGGTCACGGCCTTGCCGCGGGTGAAGAAGTGGATGCCGTCGGGGCCGTAGGCGTGGCTGTCACCGAAGAGCGAGGCCTTCCAGCCGCCGAAGGAGTAGTACGCGACCGGGACCGGGATCGGCACGTTGATGCCGACCATGCCCACCTCGACCTCGTTCTGGAAGCGGCGGGCCGCCCCGCCGTCGTTGGTGAAGATGGCGGTGCCGTTGCCGTACGGGTTGCTGTTGATCAGCTCAAGTCCCTCCTGGTAGGAGGTGACGCGGACGACCGACAGGACCGGGCCGAAAATCTCGTCGTTGTAGACCGACATGCCGGGCTTGACGTGGTCGAAGAGGGTCGGGCCGAGCCAGAAGCCGTCCGTGGTCTCCGAGCCGTTCTTGTCCGCTGCCGTGATCGGGTGCTTGCGACCGTCGACCGCGAGCTCGGCGCCGTCGGCGAGGCCGGACTCCAGGTAGGAGGTGACCTTGTCGCGGTGCACGCCGGTGACGAGGGGGCCCATGTCCGAGTCGCCGTTGCAGCCCGGGCCGACCTTGAGGGTCGCCATCCGCTCCTTGATCTTCTCGACCAGCTCGTCACCGATCGGATCCACCGCGACCAGTACGGAGACCGCCATGCAGCGCTCGCCCGCAGCGCCGAAGCCCGCGTTGATCGCGGAGTCGGCGGCCAGGTCGAGGTCCGAGTCCGGGAGGACCAACATGTGGTTCTTGGCGCCGCCGAGGGCTTGCACGCGCTTGCCGTAGCGGGTGCCGGTCTCGTAGACGTAGCGGGCGATCGGGGTCGAGCCGACGAACGACACCGACTTGACGTCCGGGTGCTCGAGCAGCCGGTCGACGGAGACCTTGTCGCCGTGAACGACGTTGAAAACACCGTCCGGAAGACCGGCCTCCTTCCACAGCTCGGCGATGAAGTTCGCTGCCGAAGGGTCCTTCTCGGAGGGCTTGAGAACGACGGTGTTCCCCGCTGCGATCGCGATCGGGAAGAACCACATCGGGACCATCGCCGGAAAGTTGAAGGGCGAGATGATCGCCACCGGGCCGAGGGCCTGGCGGATGGAGTAGACGTCGACGCCGGTCGAGGCCTGCTCGGTGAAGCCGCCCTTGAGGAGCTGCGGGATGCCGCAGGCGTACTCGACGACCTCCTGGCCACGGGCGATCTCGCCGAGGGCGTCGGAGTGGACCTTGCCGTGCTCGGCGACGATGATCGCGGCCAGCTCGTCCTTGCGGGCGTTGAGCAGCTCGCGGAAGTTGAACAGCACAGTGGTGCGCTTGGCGATGGAGGCGTTGCGCCAGGAGGCGAACGCCGTGACCGCAGCGCTCACGGCCGCGTCGACCTCGGCGATAGTGGCGAAGTCGACCTGGCCGGTAACCCTGCCGGTGGCGGGGTCGTAGATGTCACCGCGACGCGGGGCGCTGCCCGCGGTGGCGACAGCGGTGCCGCCGATCCAGTGGGTGATGTGCTTGCTCAACGTCTGCCTCCGAGTCCGGGCGGGGCACAGGGATATCGAGCGGGTGCCGCGCTCTACACATTCTGTTGCGGAAATGCGCAGAGCTCAATCGGCAGGCTGTCGGTGAAAGGCGATTCGTCCTTACAGCTCGTCGGCTTCCCCTGTCAGCACTGCGGCGGCCTCGTGCATGGCGAGCTCCAGCATCACCGGATCGACGAGGGTCCCACTGCCGTCCGGGGGTACCAGCCAGCGCAGCCCGCGCCCGGCTCGGCCGGGATAGGGGATGGCCAGCCAGGTTCCGCGTCCCGCGGTGCGCACTCCGGTCCCGACCCAACGGGCGGCTGTTCCGGGCGGGACGAAGAACCCGACCCGGAAGTCCGCGAAGTCGGCCAGTACCGGGCCGGGGTCCGAGTCGAGGCGCAGCAGCACATCGGCAGTGAGTCGGCCCAGGTCACCCGGCACTATCAACACGTCCCAGACGCGGCCCGCCGGGAGGAGGGTGATCCCGAGAGCGCTGCGCTCCCACTCCCAGCGGCAGGCTTCCGGATCCGGCGCGGCCGCGCTGAGCCATTCCACGGCCCCTCTCGCTTCCATGCTTCCCATCGCTTCATGCCCTCCACGTCCTCCCGGCGGCGTCCTGGGGCGGACCCGCTGGTAACAAGAGAGAGCGACTCACGGCCCAGCTCTTACACGGATGTGGGCAACATCCTGAATCCGTGCGGGCGAACATGGGGCGAGAAGGCGCGTACGGGTGCGAAGGAGGGCGCGCACCCGGTAGTGGGGGTGCGCGCCGCAGGGGCTGCGTTGGCGAGCGAGGTCAGCTGTCGAACCCCAGTCCGAGGGTGTCCATGGCCTTGAGCCAGAGGTTGCGCCTGCCCTGGTTGTGGTCGGCACGGTCGAGGGACCACTTGGTGATGCCGATGCCGGCCCATTTCACGGGCTCGGGCGGGAAGGGCATCGGCTTGCTCTTCACCATCTCCAGTTCGGTGCGCTCGGTGCGCTCGCCGGACAGCAGGTCGAGCATCACCTCGGCACCGAAGCGGGTGGCGCCGACACCGAGGCCGGTGTAGCCGACGGCATAGGAGACCTTGCCCCCGTGGGCGGTGCCGAAGAAGGCCGAGAATCGGCTGCAGGTGTCGATCGCACCGCCCCAGGCATGGCTGAAGCGCAGGCCCTCCAGCTGGGGGAAGGCGGTGAAGAAGTGCCCGGCGAGCTTGCGGTAGGTCTCCGGTCGGTGGTCGTACTCGGCGCGGACCCTGCCGCCGTAGTGGTAGATCGCGTCGTAACCGCCCCAGAGGATGCGGTTGTCGGCGGAGATCCGGAAGTAGTGGAACTGGTTGTTGCAGTCGCCCAGGCCCTGGCGGTTCTTCCAGCCGATGGCGGCGAGCTGGTCGTCCGTCAGCGGCTCGGTCATCAGCGCGAAGTCGTAGACCGGAGCCAGGAAGGGCCGGACCCGTTTCACCAGGTTGGGGAAGATGTTGGTGCCTAGCGCGACGTGGTTGGCGTGGACGCGGCCGTACGGGGTGCGGACGGCCATGCCGGGGCCGCTCTCGGCGAGGGCGGTGGCGGGCGTGTGCTCGAAGATCCGCACCCCCTGGTCCAGGCACGCCTGCTTGAGGCCCCAGGCGAGCTTGGCGGGATGGACCATGGCCACGCCGTCCTTGTCCCAGAGCCCGGCGAGGAAGGTCGGCGAGTCGACCTCGGCGCGCACCGCGTCGGTGTCGAGGAACGCGGCGTTGACGCCGTACTCCGCCATCGCCTCGGCGCCCTCGCGCAGCTCGTCGACCTGGTGCGGTTCGGTGGCGACGTCGAGCTCGCCGGTCCGCTCCCAGTCGCAGTCGATGCCATAGCCCTTGACCGCGTCCTCCATGGCCTGGAGGTTCTCCTGGCCGAGGCGCTGCAGGGTGCGGAGCTCGTTCGGCCAGCGCTCCAGGCCGTTGAAGAAGCCGTGGGTGAGACTGGCCGCACAGAAGCCGCCGTTGCGGCCGGAGGCGGCCCAGCCCACCTCCTGGCCCTCGACCAGGACGACATCGAGGGAGGGGTCGCGCTCCTTGGCGATCAGTGCCGTCCACAGGCCGGAGTAGCCGCCGCCGACAACCAGCAGGTCGCAGCGGGTGTCACCGACGAGGGCGGGCAGGGCCTCGGGCCGGCCCGGGTCGGCCAGCCAGAAGGAGGTGTGCTGGACGTCGGCGAGGGAATGGGCCGGATCCATGTTTCTCACTGCTCTCTGATGCGCGGTCAGGCGCTGTAGGAGGGGTGTTCGACGATCCCGGAGGGTCCGGAGGTCAGCGGTCGCCGAAGATGGTGCGGTGCCAGTCCTTGCGGGCTACGGCGGTGATGTCCTGCATGACGTGCTTGACCTGTGTGTACTCGTCGAGGGAGTACTGCGACATGTCCTTGCCGTAGCCGGAGGCCTTGTAACCGCCGTGCGGCATCTCACTGATGATGGGGATGTGGTCGTTGATCCAGACGCATCCGGCGTGGATCTCGCGGGTGGCGCGCAGCGAGCGGTACACATCGCGGGTCCAGGCCGAGGCGGCGAGTCCGTACGGGGTGTCGTTGGCGAGCCGCAGGCCCTCCTGGTCGCTGTCGAACGGCAGGACGACCAGGACCGGGCCGAAGATCTCGCTCTGCACCATCTCGGCGTCCTGGGCGACGCCGGTGATCAGCGTCGGGCGGTAGTAGGCGCCGAGGGTGAGGTCGGTGCCGTCGTGGCCCTTGTCCGGGGCGAAGCCGCCGGCCGCGATGGTCGCGCCGTAACCGCGGGCGCGCTCGACGAATCCGGCGACGCTGTCGCGCTGCCGGACGGAGACCAGCGGGCCGAGGTCGGTGTGCGGGTTGACCGGGTCGCCGAGGCGGACCAGGTTGTAGAGCTCGGCGACGCCCTCGACGAAGGCGTCGAACAGGGGGCGCTGCACGTAGGCCCGAGTGGCGGCGGTGCAGTCCTGGCCGGTGTTGATGAGGGACCCGGCGACCGCGCCGTGCACGGCGGCCTCCAGGTCGGCATCGTCGAAGACCACGAAGGGAGCCTTGCCGCCGAGTTCCAGGTGGGTGCGCTTGACGGTCTGTACGGCGACGTCGCCGACGCGCTTGCCGACGCCGGTGGAACCGGTGAAGGAGACCATCGACACGTCGGGGTGCCCGACCAGGTGCTCGCCCGCGACTCGGCCCGCGCCGGTGACGACGTTGACGACGCCGTCGGGGATGCCCGCGTCGGTGCACGCCTGGGCGAACATCAGCGAGGTCAGCGGGGTGAGTTCGGCGGGCTTGAGAACGATGGTGTTGCCTGCGGCCACGGCCGGGAGGATCTTCCAGCCGGCCATCTGCAGCGGGTAGTTCCACGGCGAGATGGAACCGACGACGCCGATCGGCTCGCGGCGGATCGAGGAGGTGTGGTCGCCCGAGTACTCTCCGGCCGCCCTGCCTTCGAGATTCCGGGCGGCCCCGGCGAAGAAGGCGGTGTTGTCGATGGTGCCGGGCAGGTCGAACTCGGTGGTGAGCTTGATCGGCTTGCCGGTCTGGGCGGTCTCGACGCGGGCGAAGTCGTCAGCGCGCTCGGCGAGGATGCCGGCGAGCTTGTGCAGTGCCTCGGAGCGGGCGGCGGGGGTGGCGCCGGCCCATTCGGGGAACGCGCGGCGGGCGGCGGCCACGGCGTCGTCCACATCCGCGGTGGAGGCGAGACGCACGCGTTGGACGAGGCTGCCGTCAGCGGGGTTGGTGACGTCGAAGGTCTCTTCGGCCGTGCCTTCGCGCAGCTCTCCGGCGAGGTACTGGGCTCCGGCGTCGAAGCGAGTTCCGACGATGGACCGGTCCATGGGTTCCTCCAGCGACGTCTGTGCAGGGCAGGCCGCCCACCCTGCGACGATCCCCCGGTGCGGCTCGGCCGGGCAAGCAACAGGACGCAAGGCAGATCGTTACCAGCATTACACCCTGCCAAGGATGGGACATCCGACACCTCGTTGCCCGCATGTCGAGTCACCCTGACACTATGAAGGGAATCCCTGCTGCTCCCGGCGCCGTTTCTGGAGGTCCCGTTGTTCCCCACCGTCGCCCGCGTCCTCGATCTGGATGTGGTCAGCCGCGGTCTGCCCGAGGTCGTCGCGGGCAAGGAGCACCTGGAGCGTCCGGTGCGCTGGGTGCACGTCAGCGAGCTGGCGGACGTGGCGGGAATGCTGCAGGGCGGCGAGCTGATCCTGACCACCGGAATCGCCCTGCCCGAGGACCGCGACAGCCTGGCCAGGTACGTCCGCGAGCTGGCCGACGTGGGTGCAGCGGGCCTGGTCGTGGAGTTCGGCCGACGCTACTTCGACAACCTGCCGCGCGCCCTGGTGCACGCCGCCGAGCAGCGCGGGCTGCCGCTGATCGTGCTGCGGCGCGAGCTTCGCTTCGTCGCGGTGACCGAGGCGGTGCACGCGCTGGTGGTGAACGCCCAGTTGGAGGAGCTGCGGTCGTCGGAGGAGATCCACCAGACCTTCAACGAGCTTGCGGTGGAGGGCGCGGAGCCGGTCGAGGTGGTGCAGCAGGTCTCCCGGATGGCGGGCGCACCGGTGGTGCTGGAGAACCTCTCGCACCAGGTACTGGCGTACGAGACGGGCGGAGAGAACGCGCAGGTGCTGCTGGCGGGTTGGGAGTCGCGCTCGCGCGGGGTACGTCCCGCGGGCCGGACCGGGCACGATCCGCGCACCGGCTGGCTGGTGACTGCGGTGGGGGCGCGCGGGCACGACTGGGGGCGGCTGGTACTGGTCGGCGCGCCCAGCTCCGCGCAGGAGGACGTGGCCCCGGAGCGGGCGTCGCACCGCCACACCATGCTGCTGGAGCGCGCGGCGGCCACGCTCGCGCTGAACCGGCTGCTGGTGCGCGACCGGGAGAGCCTGGAGCGGCAGACCCACCGGACCCTCCTGTCGGGCATCCTCACCCATGCGCTGACGGTGTCGGACGTGGCGTTGCGGGCGTCGGCGCTCGGCGTCCCGCTGGAGGGGCGGCGGCTGGTCGGCGTGGTGCTACGGCAGCGGCGCAGCCCCGTTCCCGCGGCGCTGGAGGCGCAGGCGCGGCTGCGGGACTTCACCGAGACGGCGGCCGCAGCGGTGCGGGAGAAGAGACTGACCGCGCTCGTCGGCGCACTCGACGACGAGGCGGTGGGACTGCTGGTCTCACTCGGCCCGCGCGACGACGAGCACGCGGCGCTGGAGGGCTTCGCCTCGTCGCTGCGGCGGCTGGTGCTGGAGGCCGAGGGCCCGGAGCCGGTGGTCGCGGTGGGCTCGTCCGTGGGCGCGGTACGGGATGCGCGGCGCACCCTGGTCGAGGCGACGCAGGTCGCAGACGCGGCGCTGCACGACGCGCCCGCGTCGGGGGCGCGTTCGGCGTCGTACTACCGGCTGCCGGACGTGCGGCTGCGCGGACTGCTGCATCTCCTGCGGGACGACGCGCGGCTGCAGACGTACGTGGAGCGGGAGTTGGGTCCGCTGTTGGCCTACGACGCGGAGCACGGCAGCCAGTTGATCCAGATGCTGCGGGTCTATCTGGAGCAGGGCCGCAACAAGTCGGCGGCGGCGGACGCCGCGCATCTGTCACGGCCGTCGTTCTACGACCGGTTGCACAAGGTGGAGCGAGTCCTCGGGGTGGACCTGGACCAGGTCGAGTCCTGCCTCTCGCTGCACGTGGCGCTGCTGGCCCTGGACGCGGTGCGGAGGTAGATCCCGGCCTGAAGGTTCACATTCGCGCGCAATGACACGCGTATCGAGTGCAGATCATTGCCCAGGCGATTGATTCAGCTGTACGGTCGAAGAACCGGCCCTACAGGAGGTTCCCCATGCCCACGTCCATCGACCGCGCCCGGCTCCGGCAGCTGCTCGCCCGGGAGACCGCGGAGAGCGCCGCGCGGAACCCGCGCTCGCAGGCGGCGTACGGGCGCGCGGAGCACCTGTTCGGGAAAGTGCCGATGACCTGGATGAACAAGAGCGCCGGGGCCTTCCCGCTCTACCTGGACGCGGCACGCGGCGCACGGGTCAGCGACATCGACGGGCATGAGTACATCGACTTCTGCCTCGGCGACACCGGGGCCATGGCCGGGCACTCCCCCGAGCCCGTGGCCGAGGCGATCGAGCAGCGCTACCGCGTTCGCGGCGGCGCGACGGCGATGCTGCCGACCGAGGACGCCGAGTGGGTCGGCGCCGAGCTGACCCGCCGGTTCGGGCTGCCGCGCTGGTCGTTCTCGCTCACCGCGACCGATGCCAATCGCTGGGCGATCCGGCTGGCCCGTGCCGTCACCGGCCGCTCCAAGATCCTGGTCAACAGCTACAGCTACCACGGCAGCGTGGACGAGTCGCTCATCGTCGTGGGCGCCGACGGCAACGGCGCCAGCCGTCCTGGCAACGTCGGTGCGCCCTGCGACGTGACGCTGACCAGCCGCGTCGCCGAGTTCAACGATCTGGACGGGCTGGAGCGCGAGCTCGCCCACGGCGACGTCGCGGCCGTGCTGATGGAGCCCGCGCTCACCAACATCGGCATCGTCCTGCCCGAGCCCGGCTATCTGGACGGCGTACGCGAGCTGACGAAGCGTTACGGCACGCTGCTCATCAACGACGAGACGCACACCTTCTCAGCGGGCCCCGGCGGTGCGACCGCCGCGTACGGGCTCAGCCCCGACATCCTGACCATCGGCAAGGCCATCGGCGGCGGCATCCCGGCCGGCGGCTACGGTCTTTCGGCCGAGCTGGCCGACCGCCTGCTCGGCCGCGCGGACCTGGACCTGGTGGACATGGGCGGCGTCGGCGGCACCCTGGCCGGCAACGCACTCTCCGTCGCCGCGATGCGGGCCACCCTCGAACTCGTCCTCACCGACCACGCCTTCGCCGCGATGTGCACCCTCTCCGAGCGGTTCGAGGCGGGAGTGAGGGACGGTATCGCGAAGCACGAACTGCCCTGGTCCGTCAGCCGACTGGGCGCGCGCAGCGAGTACCGCTTTGCGGACCCCGCTCCGCGCAACGGCACCGAGTCCGCCGCGAGCGCCGACGGCGAACTCGAGGACTTCCTGCACATCTTCATGGCCAACCGCGGCATCCTGATGACGCCGTTCCACAACATGGCGCTGATCTGCCCGGCCACCACCGAGGCCGACGTGGACGCCCACACCGCCCTGTTCGCCGAGGCCCTGACCGAGCTGGCAGGCTAGCGGGCGTGGACGACATCGACCGGGCCATCCTGCGCGAACTGCAGACCGACGGCCGCATGCCCTACGCCGACCTCGGCCCCAAGGTGGGCCTCTCCCCCTCGGCCGCGCGGCAGCGGCTGCAGCGGCTGATCGACACCCGGGTGGTGCAGGTCGTCGGCGTCACCGACCCGATGGCGATGGGCGGGCAGGCGATGGCACTGCTCGGCATCGGCGTGGACGGCGACGCACGGGCGGTGGCGGACCTGCTCGGCCGTCGCGAGGAGGTCGTCTACAGCGTGCTGACCTCGGGTGGCTTCGACCTCTTCGCCGAGGTGGTGTGCCACCAGCCGCGGGAGCTGCTGGACTTCATCAACGACGTGGTGCGGCCGATCGAGGGGGTGACCCGGGTGCAGAACTTCCCGTACTTCGGCATCCACACCCACCGCTTCCTCTGGGACGTGGGATGAATGCGACCTGAGACGAGAAGGGGGCCCGGACGCGTGCGTCCGCGCCCCATTCTCGGACCCTCAGCCGTCCAAGGACGTCATGACGTGCTTGATGCGGGTGTAGTCCTCGAAGCCGTACGAGGAGAGGTCCTTGCCGTATCCGGACTTCTTGAAGCCGCCGTGCGGCATCTCGGCGACCAGCGGGATGTGGGTGTTGATCCACACGCAGCCGAAGTCGAGCTTCTTGGCCAGGCGCATCGCCCGTGCGTGGTCCTTGGTCCAGACCGAGGAGGCCAGCGCGAACTCGACACCGTTGGCGTTGGCGACCGCCTCGGACTCGTCCGAGAACTTCTGCACGGTGATGACCGGGCCGAAGACCTCGTTCTGGATGATCTCGTCGTCCTGCTTCAGGCCGGAGACGACGGTCGGCGCGTAGAAGTAGCCGACCTCGCCGACGCGGTGACCGCCGGCCTCGATCTTGGCGTGCGTCGGGAGGCGGTCGATGAAGCCGCTGACCTGGGCGAGCTGGTTGACGTTGTTCAGCGGGCCGTAGAGCACGTCCTCGTCGTCCGGAAGGCCGGTCTTGGTGTCGGCGGCGGCCTTGGCCAACGCCGTCACGAACTCGTCGTGGATGTCCTCGTGGACCAGCACGCGGGTCGCGGCCGTGCAGTCCTGGCCCGCGTTGAAGAACCCGGCAACGGAGATGCCCTCGACGGCGGAGGCGATGTCCGCGTCGTCGAAGACCACGACCGGGGCCTTGCCACCCAGCTCCAGGTGCACCCGCTTGACGTCCTTGGCCGCGGAACCCGCGACCTGGATGCCGGCACGGACCGAGCCGGTGATGGAGGCCATCGCCGGGGTGGGGTGCTCGACCATCAGCCGGCCGGTCTCGCGGTCACCGCAGACGACGTTGAACACGCCGGCGGGAAGACCCATCTCCTCGAAGACGCCCCCGATGATCTCCGCGAGCAGCACCGTCGACGCCGGCGTGGTGTCGGAAGGCTTGAGCACCACGGTGTTTCCGGCCGCGATCGCAGGGGCGAACTTCCACACCGCCATCATCATCGGGTAGTTCCAGGGCGCGACCTGGGCACAGACGCCGACCGGCTCGCGGCGCACGAAGGAGGTCATGCCCTCCATGTACTCGCCGCCGGACTTGCCTTCGAGCAGTCGCGCCGCGCCCGCGAAGAAGCGGATCTGGTCCACCATCGGCGGGAGCTCCTCCGAGGCGGTCAGCCCGAGCGGCTTGCCGGTGTTCTTGGACTCGGCGGCGACCAGTTCCTCGGCCCGGGCCTCGACCGCGTCCGCGATCTTCAGCAGCGCGCGCTGGCGTACCGAAGGGGTGGTGTCGCGCCAGCTTTCGAACGCCGCCGCGGCGGCGGCCATGGCCGCGTCCACGTCGGCCTCGGCGGAGAGCGGAGCGGTGGCGTAGACCTCGCCCGTCGTCGGGTCTACGACGTCGGTGGTGCGGCCGTCGGCCGCGTCGGCGAACGCGCCGTTGATGTAGTTGCGCAGCTTCTGGAGCTCGCTCACGGGGACCTCTCCTCGAATCCAGCACTCCGGTGTGCCTGATGTGTACCAGCCGGGCCCAGCCTAGCGCCGCATCTGCGGTTATCGGCAGACCTGCGCTGGAAGGACGATGGAATCAGTACGATTTTGCGCCGATCGCGACGGAATCCCTTGCGAACGGGCGCTCGATAGGGCAGGGTGTTCGTCGTGGCCAACCGTGACCGGAACGGCAGCGTTCCCCTCGACTCCGTCTCCAAGGCGATCATCGAGCAGCTCCAGGAGGACGGCAGGCGTCCGTACGCCAGCATCGGCAAGGCCGTGGGCCTTTCCGAGGCGGCCGTGCGCCAGCGCGTCCAGAAGCTCCTCGACCAGGGTGTCATGCAGATCGTCGCCGTGACGGACCCGCTGACCGTCGGGTTCAGCCGTCAGGCGATGGTCGGCATCACCGTCGAGGGTGACATCGAACCGGTCGCGGACGCGCTGGCCGCCATGGACGAAGTGGACTACGTCGTTGTCACCGCCGGCTCTTTCGATCTGATGGCCGAACTGGTATGCGAGGACGACGAGCACCTCCTCGAACTGATCAACAAGCGCATCCGCGCGCTTCCCGGCGTGCGGAGAACCGAAAGCTTCGTTTATCTGAAGCTACGGAAACAGACCTACACCTGGGGCACCCGATGAGCGCCGACCCGGCCACCAAGGATCTTTCGAAGACCGCCTACGACCATCTCTGGATGCACTTCACCAGGATGTCGTCGTATGAGAACAACCCCGTCCCCACGATCGTCCGTGGTGAGGGTGCGTACATCTACGACTCCAACGGCCGCAAGTACCTCGACGGCCTGGCCGGCCTGTTCGTGGTCCAGGTCGGTCACGGCCGCGCCGAGCTCGCCGAGGTCGCCCGCAAGCAGGCCGAGAAGCTCTCGTTCTTCCCGATCTGGAGCTACGCGCACCCCGCCGCCATCGAGCTCGCCGAGCGTCTGGCGTCCTACGCCCCCGGCGACCTCAACAAGGTCTTCTTCACTACTGGTGGCGGCGAGGCCGTCGAGACCGCGTGGAAGCTGGCCAAGCAGTACTTCAAGCTCATCGGCGAGCACACCAAGTACAAGGTGATCTCCCGCGCGGTGGCGTACCACGGCACCCCCCAGGGCGCCCTCTCCATCACCGGCCTCCCCGCCCTGAAGGCCCCGTTCGAGCCGCTGGTGCCGGGCGCCCACAAGGTCGTCAACACCAACATCTACCGCGCCCCGATCTACGGCGACGACCCCGAGGCCTACGGCCGCTGGTGCGCCGACCAGATCGAGCAGGAGATCCTGTTCGAGGGCCCGGAGACGGTGGCCTGCGTCTTCCTGGAGCCGGTGCAGAACGCCGGCGGCTGCTTCCCGCCGCCGCCCGGGTACTTCCAGCGCGTGCGCGAGATCTGCGACCAGTACAACGTGCTGCTGGTCTCCGACGAGACCATCTGCGCCTTCGGCCGCCTCGGCACGATGTTCGCCTGCGACAAGTTCGACTACATCCCCGACATCATCACCTGCGCCAAGGGCATGACCTCGGGCTACTCCCCGATCGGCGCGGCGATCATCTCCGACCGCATCGCGGAGCCGTTCTACAAGGGCGACAACACCTTCCTGCACGGCTACACCTTCGGCGGACACCCGGTCTCCTCCGCCGTGGCGCTGGCCAATCTGGACATCTTTGAACGCGAGGGCATCAACAAGCACGTCCTCGCCAACGAGGACGCCTTCCGCTCCACCCTGGAGAAGCTGCACGACCTGCCGATCGTCGGCGACGTCCGCGGCAACGGCTTCTTCTACGGCATCGAGCTGGTGAAGGACAAGGTCACCAAGGAGTCGTTCAACGACGACGAGTGCGAGCGCATCCTCTACGGCTACGTGTCCAAGGCCCTCTTCGAGAACGGCCTGTACTGCCGCGCCGACGACCGTGGCGACCCGGTCATCCAGCTGTCGCCGCCGCTGATCGCCGACCAGTCGACCTTCGACGAGATCGAGGGAATCCTGCGCACGGTGCTCACCGAGGCGTGGAACCGGATGTAGCCGGCTCCGCACAGGACGCTGTGTCACGGGACGCTCCGTCCCGCCCTCCGCCGCTGGGCGGCTCCGACCCCACCTGGTCGGGGCCGCCCAGCGGCGTCTTCCCAGGTCGTCGCTGCGGCCGTTCGGGTGATCGACACGACACCGCCGGTACCCCGCTCCGCAACCGCGGAGCTGATCACTCGTTCTAGTCTGTGAGCCACCATCACGACCGGGAGGACCGCAGTGACCCTCGCCCCACCGGACAACGACGTGCTCTGGGCACGGGCGCTGGTGAAGTCCCATCAGGGCACCCCGGCGCTACGCGGTGTGTCCCTCGGCGTGCAGGAGGGCGAGGTCTTCGCCGTCACAGGGCCGCGCGGTTGCGGCAAGACCACGCTGCTGGACTGCCTGAGCGGTCTGATCCCCGCCGACGAGGGTGAGATCTGGTTCAACAGCGCCCCCGTGCACACGCTCGGCCGCGCCTCCAGGGAACGGCTGCGCCGCGAGCGCTTCGGCTACGTCGGCCCCGAACCGTTGCTCGTCCCCGAGCTCACCGCACGGGAGAACGTCGCCCTGCCGCTGCTGCTGGCCGGGGCCCCGCGCAAGGAGGCGGCCGTCGCGGCCGGCGAGTGGCTGGAACGGCTCGACGTCGCCGGCTGCGCCCGGATGCGCCCCGCCGACCTGCGCCAGGACCAGCGCCAACGGATCGCGGTCGCCCGGGCGCTGGCACACCGCCCCATCGTCGTCTTCGCCGACGAGCCGACCGCCCCGCTGCACCGCGAGGACCGGGACCAGGTCATGCGGATACTGGTCACGGCCTCGCGCTCGCACCGGATCACCCTCGTCCTCGCCACCCACGATCCCGCCGCAGCCCGCTACGCCGACCGGGTGGCCACCATGGTGGACGGCAGACTCGCCGCACCGGTCCGGGGCCGGCAGGCCATGGCCACCGCGAGCGCCGCACGGCGGATCGAGGAGGGCGCGGAACAGTGTTCCCCTACCTCCGTCTAGCCCGCGGCTACGGCGCCCTCGACCTGTTCCGCTGGCTGCTCACCAGCGCGGCTTCCGCCACCGTCGCCGCGCTGCTGCTCCGCGCCCTCGGGCGGGCGCTGACCGACCCCGCGACCACCGGGGCGGCCGCGCAGCGCCTGCTCTGGTGCCTGCCGGCCCTCGCCGCCGTCGGCTATCTGGCCACCGCCTGGGCCCGCTCGCTGCCGACTCAGCGGCCCGAGCGCGTGGCCGGGCTGGTCGCCGCCGGGGCCGGTCCGCTGCGGATGCGGCTGCTGCTGGCCGGGGAGATCGCGCTGGCCTGCGCGGTGGGCACGCTGCTGGCCCTGGTCGGATACCTGACCCTGCGGTCCCACGTGCTGGAGCTGACCCCCGGCACCCGGCTCGACCTGGCCCTGGGCGTCCACTCGGCGCTTCCGCCCGCCGCCACCGCGGCCCTGCTCTCGGTGGTACCACTGCTCGGCGGCCTCGCCGCTGCCGCCGCCGTCCGCACGGCCGACCTGCTGCCGAGCGACGGGTCCGACCAGGCCCAGCGCCGCCCCTCGGTTCCGTACCTTGCCGTGGCGATCGCGCTGCCAGCAGCGGGAACGGCACTCGAACTCATGGGCCTGCGCGAGAGGGGATCGGCAGCGGCGCTGACCGGGTGGCTGCTCGCGGTTGTGGGCATCGCCGTCGCCGTTCCGTTGCTGCTCTACGGCGTCGGCGCGCTGCTCGCCTGGGGACGGCCGCGGACCGTCCGGCTGCTCGCAGGGCGTGGGCTGCAGTCCGAGTCGTGGCGGCTGGGGACCCCGCTGGCCGTGCTCGCGGTCACCGGGGCGATCGGCGCGGTCGCGGCCGTTAGGTCCGCGACGGGACACGGCCCGACCGGCCCGCTGCCGCTGATCGAGGCCGCGCTGCTCGCGGTGTGCGTCGTGGGCGCTCTGCTGACCCGGCTCGCCGAGCTGGCCACCGCCCGGCGCTCGGCCTACGCGTCGCTGCGCCGCATGGGGGCGCCGGGTGCGGTGTACCTGCAGGCGGCGGCGCTGCGCGCGGGAGCGGCCACGATCGTAGTGCTCACCGCGGGCGCGAGCGCGGCGGCACTCGCTGCCGCCGCGCTGACGTTTTGACGTTCCGACGTTCTGACTGTGCAGGCGCTCAGCTGGGGTGCCGCTCCTGCCGGTCTGCTCGCTCAGCCCGCTGCGGCGAGCTGGCCGCAGGCGCCGTCGATCTCCTGGCCCCGGGTGTCACGCACGGTGACCGGGACGCCGTGCAGCTGGAGCTGCCGGACGAACTCGCGCTCGTCCTCGGGGCGCGAGGCGGTCCACTTGGACCCGGGAGTGGGGTTCAGCGGGATCAGGTTGACGTGCGCCCGGTGGTTCTTGAGCAGTCGCCCCAGCAGGTCGGCGCGCCACGCCTGATCGTTGATGTCCTTGATCAGCGCGTACTCGATGGAGACTCGGCGGCCGGAGCGTTCGGCGTAGTTCCAGGCCGCGTCCAGGACCTCCGCGACCCGCCAGCGAGTGTTCACCGGGACCAGGGTGTCGCGCAGCTCGTCGTCGGGGGCGTGCAGCGAGACCGCGAGGCGGACGCTGAGCTCCTCGTCGGCGAGCCGGTTGATGCCGGGGACCAGCCCGACCGTGGAGACGGTGATCCCGCGCTGGGAGAGCCCGAAGCCGCCGGGGGCGGGGTCGGTCAGCCGGCGGATCGAGGCGATGACCCGCTTGTAGTTGGCCAGCGGCTCGCCCATCCCCATGAACACGATGTTGCTCAGCCGGACCGCTCCTGCCTCGCCCGAGGCGTCCGCGCCGAACTCGCCCGCCTTGATCGACCGCATGCCCGCCGCGATCTGCTCGACGATCTCGCCAGTGGACAAATTCCTGGTCAGCCCGGCCTGGCCGGTCGCACAGAACGGGCAGTTCATGCCGCAGCCCGCCTGCGAGCTGATGCACATGGTCACCCGGTCGGGGTAGCGCATCAGCACTGACTCCACGAGCACCCCGTCGAAGAGCTTCCACAGCGTCTTGCGGGTGCTGTCGTCGTCGCAGGAGACGTTGCGGACCACGGTCATCAGCTCTGGCAGCAGCGCGTCGGCGAGCTTGCTACGCGACGCGGCCGGGATGTCCGTCCACTCGTCCGGGCCCGCCGACAGACGGGAGAAGTACTGGCGCGACAACTGGTCGGCACGGAAGGGCTTCTCGCCCAGCTCGGCGACCGCCTCGCGGCGCTCGGCGGCGCTGAGGTCGGCAAGGTGGCGCGGCGGCTTGGCACCACGGGGAGCGACGAAGGTGAGTTCACCGGGAATGGGCTTAGGCATGATTCCCCCAGTGTCGCAGGTCCGTACGGGTCCTCTGAAAACGGCGGGGCCCCGGCCGCCCCGAGGGGAGCCGGGGCGGTGCCTGAGGCGGGTCAGCCCGCGCCGACGAAGCCCACGAGGACCAGCCAGACCACGGGTGCGGTGGGCAGCAGCGAGTCCAGGCGGTCCATGAGACCGCCGTGGCCGGGCAGGATCGTGCCCATGTCCTTGATGCCGAGGTCACGCTTGATCATCGACTCGCCGAGGTCGCCCAGGGTGGCGCTGACGGCCACGCAGGCGCCCAGGACCAGGCCCTGCCACCAGGAGCCGTGCTCGATCATCAGCTGCATCCCCAGCGCGCCCGCCGCCATGCACAGGACCACGCCGCCGACCAGGCCCTCCCGGGTCTTGCCGGGGCTGATCCGGGGCGCGAGCTTGTGCCTACCGAAGCGCGAACCCGCGGCGTAGGCCCCGGTGTCGCTGCACACGGTCAGCACCAGGAACATCGCCACCCGGCGCGGGCCGTCGTCCGCAGCCAGCATCAGCATCACGAAGGTGGCCAGGAAGGGGACGTAGAAGGCGGTGAAGATGCCCGCCGTCACGTCGCGCAGATAGTCCTCGGGCGGTTCGGCCATCCGCCAGACCAGCACAGCGAGACTGGTCAGGGCGAGCGCGACCAGCGCGGACTCCGGTCCGCCGAGATAGGCGGCGACCAGCATCCCGACGCCGCCCACGGCCAGCGGCGGCCTGGGCACGCGGATGCCCTTGCTCTCCGAGAGGCGGCTCGTCAGCTCCCACATGCCGATGACCACCACGGCGGCGACCACGACGACGAACAACCACTTCACGATGAAGAGGGAGAGCACGACCACCGCGCCGAGACCCACTCCCACTCCGATGGCCGCGCGCAGGTCACGGCCCCCCTTGGGAGACTTCGTCGCCGCGGCCGGATCGGCCGCCTGCGAGGCTCTGGGGATTCGGGAGGGCCCGGGGGCCGGTGGTTCTTCGGTCATCGGCGGTGCCTCGGTACGGATGGGGGGCAGCACGGCGGTCTGCTCCGCGGGCGCGACGGACGCCACCGGCGCCGGTCCGGACGTGACCGCGTCGTCGCGGAACAACGGGCCGCTCAGGCGGGTGGCCACCGGCTCCTGCGCACCCTGTCCGGAATCGGGAACCTGTCCGGAGAAACGTTCCGGTCCTGGATGCGGGGAAGCCATGTACTGAGTCTGCGCCATGGCACCCGGACCGTGCAGCGGAGGCTGCGGCGGGTGGCCGACGGCCGGTCCCCCCCAGTGGGAGGGGACCGGTCCGTCGATCACCGGCGGCATCAGCCTGGTTGCGTCCTCGTCTCCGGGAAGCACTCCCTCAGGCGGGATTCCGTGGCCCTGCGCTCGGGCCCCGGCGCCTCCGTTGCCGGAAGCGGGCCCCCAGAAGGAGTCGTCGTTCATCAGACCTCGAGGAGCTCGGCTTCCTTGTGCTTCAGCAGCTCGTCCACCTGCGCCACGTAGCGCGCGGTGACGTCCTCGAGCTCCTTCTCGGCGCGGCGCACCTCGTCCTCGCCGGCCTCGCCGTCCTTGGACAGCTTGTCCAGGATCTCCTTCGCCTTGCGGCGCACCGCCCGGATGGAGATCTTGGCGTCCTCGCCCTTGGCGCGCGCGACCTTGATGTACTCGCGCCGGCGCTCCTCGGTGAGCTGGGGGAAGTTCACCCGGATGATCGACCCGTCGTTGGAGGGGTTGACGCCCAGGTCCGAGTTGCGGATGGCTTCTTCGATGACCCGCAGCGAGCTCTTGTCGAAGGGCGAGACGATCGCCATCCGGGGCTCGGGCACCGAGAAGGACGCCAGCTGGTTGATCGGGGTCACCGCGCCGTAGTACTCGGCGACGATCTTGCTGAACATCGCGGGGTGCGCACGGCCGGTCCGGATTGCGGCGAAGTCGTCCTTGGCGACGGCGACGGCCTTCTCCATCTTCTCCTCGGCCTCGAGGAGGGTCTCTTCGATCACAATGTGCTCCTGTCCGGTGCTACCCGGTCTCGACTCCTGCTGTGCGGGCACTGCTACTACCGTCGTTCCGGTCCTGCCCCTGCTCTGCCCTCACGGGCACGCTGCTCTCACGGGCACGTTGGCCGACGTCCTGCCGATTGTCCATCCCCTGCGGGGGTGTTCAGCCCTTGTCGGCGTCCCCGCTGATCAACGTGCCGATCTTCTCACTGCGCACCGCGCGGGCGATATTGCCCTCCGCGAGCAGTTCGAAGACCAGGATCGGCAGGTTGTTGTCCTTGCAGAGCGTGATCGCGGTGAGGTCCGCGACCTTGAGGTCCCGTGCGATCACCTCGGAGTATTCCAGGGTGTCGAACTTCACCGCGTCGGGGTTGGTCTTGGGGTCGGAGTCGTAGACACCGTCGACCCCGTTCTTCCCCATCAGCAGAACCTCGGCGTGGATCTCCAGTGCACGCTGGACGGCGGTGGTGTCCGTGGAGAAGTAGGGCATGCCCATGCCCGCGCCGAAGATGACGACCCGGCCCTTCTCCAGGTGGCGCACAGCCCGCAGCGGCAGGTAGGGCTCGGCGACCTGGCCCATGGTGATGGCGGTCTGGACCCGGGTCTCGATGCCCTCCTTCATCAGGAAGTCCTGCAGCGCCAGGCAGTTCATCACGGTACCGAGCATGCCCATGTAGTCGGACCGGGCCCGGTCCATGCCGCGCTGCTGCAGCTCGGCGCCGCGGAAGAAGTTGCCGCCGCCGATGACGATGGCGACTTCGGTACCGCCGCGGACCACGGTGGCGATCTCACGGGCGATGGCGTGGACGACGTCGGGGTCCACCCCGAGGGCGCCCCCGCCGGCGAAGGCCTCGCCGGAAAGCTTGAGCAGCACTCGGCGGCGCGTACTCTCCTCAGCGGTCACCTGCATCGACTCCTCCTGGTGCGCGATCTCATGTGAGCGCTCGTACTGCTGGTCGTACTCACTGCTGGTCGTACTCGTACTCGGCTCGTGCAAGAGGAGGCCACTGCCGCGGGCACCGGTACGGATACCTGCACGGCAGTGGCCTCCTCGTCGTTTCCACGACTCTCATCGTATGGGCGGGCGACCGGGATCGGGCCCCCGCCACAGACCCGCCCTGCGGCGGGTCAGGAACCGAAAGGTCAGGCGCCGACGCGGAAGCGGGCGAAGCGGACCAGCTTGACGCCGGCCTCGTCCAGGACCTTCTGGACGGTCTTCTTGCTGTCCTTGGCGAAAGCCTGCTCCAGGACCGCGTTCTCCTTGACGAAGCCGGTCACCCGGCCCTCGACGATCTTCGGCAGGGCGGCCTCGGGCTTGCCCTCCTCGCGAGCGGTGGCCTCGGCGATGCGGCGCTCGTTCTCCAGCGCCTCGGCCGGGATCTCCTCGCGGGAGAGGAACTTCGGGGCGAAGGCGGCGATGTGCTGCGCGACGTCCTTGGCGATCTCCGCGTTCTCCTGGTCGAGCTCGACCAGGACGCCGATGGCCGGCGGCAGGTCGGGGTCGGTGCGGTGCATGTACGCCGAGACATACGCGCCACCGGTGAACTGGGCGAAGCGGCGGAAGACGATCTTCTCGCCCAGGCTCGCGTTGGCCTCGTCCACGAACTGCTGGACGGTCTGGCCGGGGTTGATCTCGCTGGCCAGCGCGGTCTCGATGTCGGCCGGGGAGGTCTTGGCGACGTGGGCGGCCAGCGCGTTGGCGACCTCCACGAAGCGGCCGCCCTTGGCGACGAAGTCCGTCTCGCAGTTCAGCTCGACCAGAACGCCGGAGTTGCCGCCCTCGAGGAGGGAGACGACGGCGCCGTTGGAGGCGTCGCGGCCCTCACGCTTGGCGACGCCCTTCTGGCCCTTGATACGCAGCAGCTCGACGGCCTTCTCGACGTTCCCCTCGGACTCGTCGAGCGCCTTCTTGCAGTCCATCATTCCGGCGCCGGTGAGCTCACGGAGCTTCTTGACGTCCGCGGCGGTGGTGTTCGCCATTCTTCTTCAGTCTCTTCTCGCGATGTCGGTGGAGGTGGTCGATACGGGCGCCGGGTGAGTTCCTGGTGTGTCTCGGACGCCCGACACGATGCGAGGGGTACGCCGGCGATCGCCGCCGTACCCCTCGCCCTGAAGTCGTCAGGCCTGCTCGGCCTCGGCGGCAGGGGCCTCGGCCGGAGCCTCGGCAGCGGCCTCGACGGGGGCCGCAACGGGCGCCTCGGCCTCGACGACGGCCGGGGCGGCGTCGGCCGGGGCGGCCTCGGCGGCGGCAGGGGCGGCGTCGGCGGCAGGAGCGTCGTCAGCCTTCTTCTCACCCTCGACGAGCAGCTCGCGCTCCCAGTCGGCGAGCGGCTGGTCGGCGCCGGTCTCGACCTTGGCGTCGCCCTTGGCGGCACCGGAACGGGCCATCAGGCCCTCGGCCACGGCATCGGCGATCACGCGGGTCAGCAGGGTGACCGAGCGGATGGCGTCGTCGTTGCCCGGGATCTTGTAGTCGACCTCGTCCGGGTCACAGTTGGTGTCGAGGATCGCGACGACCGGGATGCGGAGCTTGCGCGCCTCGCCGACGGCGATGTGCTCCTTCTTGGTGTCGACGATCCACACCGCGGACGGCACGCGCTGCATGTCGCGGATACCGCCGAGGGTCTTCTCGAGCTTGGTGTGCTCGCGCTCGAGGACGAGGAGCTCCTTCTTGGTGAGGCCGGAGGCGGCCACATCCGTGAAGTCGATCTCGCCGAGCTCCTTCATCCGCTGGAGGCGCTTGTAGACCGTCTGGAAGTTGGTCAGCATGCCGCCGAGCCAGCGCTGGTTGACGTAGGGCATGCCCACGCGCGTGGCCTGCTCGGCGATGGCCTCCTGCGCCTGCTTCTTGGTGCCGACGAAGAGGACGCTGCCGCCGTGGGCAACGGTCTCCTTGACGAACTCGTAGGCGCGGTCGATGTAGTTCAGCGACTGCAGCAGGTCGATGATGTAGATGCCGTTGCGCTCCGTGAAGATGAAGCGCTTCATCTTCGGGTTCCAACGACGGGTCTGGTGACCGAAGTGGACGCCGCTCTCAAGCAGCTCCCGCATCGTGACGACGGCCATGGCCGTGCTCCTAGGTTTCTCGGTTGTCCGCCGCGACCGGTGGGTCGCCGCGCCTGACGCCCTGACCGTGCCGTGCCGTAGCGGAGTTCCCGGGATCGTCGAATCCCTGGAGTCCCTGCGGACCGAGCGGCACTGCACCGGGCGGACATAGAGCCGAAGCACCGGTGGCGGGGCGTGCGAAGTCGACCCAGCACGCCGGGTCGCGAGTGAAGTGTACGGGAACCGCCGGACACCGGGCGACTCGTGCCGGTGGGGGTCGTTCCTCCCTGCGGGTGAGCGAGTTTTCCACACCCCCCGAGTTGTCCACAGGTGGCCTGGCGGGACGGCGATCCGTCGGCGTCGGCGAGGAGAGTCGCCGCATGACCTCAGCTCTCGGTGCCTCCCCGGATCGGTCCGTCTCGGCGACGGCTCGGCCACCTCTTCCCGACGGCCGGCGCCTGCTGCTGGTGCTGGGCCTGCTGCTGTGGCTGGCGATGACGATCGCCGGACCGCAGGCGCAGCAGGTACATGCGCATGCGCATCCTCGGAGCGGTGGACGCGTGGCAGCCGGCGCGGAGGGGGCGGGCCCCCGGGCCAACGAGGTGGGCCCCACCGGGTTCCGGCCGCTGCCGACGGGGGGCTCACTCTCGGACGTGGTGCGGCGCTTCGATCCGCCGCCGATGCCGTGGGCCGCCGGGCACCGAGGCGTGGACCTGGCGGCCCCGGTCGGCACGCTGGTGCGGTCACCCCGGGACGGAGTGGTCTCCTTCGCCGGGACGGTCGCCGGTACCGGGGTGGTCGCGGTCACCCACCCGGGCACCGGAGAGCCGCCGCTGCGGACGACGTACCAGCCGGTGGAGTCGCTGCTCGCCCAGGGAGCGGCGGTCACCGCAGGGCAGGTGGTGGGACGCGTTGTGGCGGGACCGGGCCACTGCCCGGTGAGCTGCCTGCACTGGGGGCTGCTCAGGGGGCGGGTCTACCTGGATCCGCTGGCCCTGCTCGGACCTGGTCGTGCCCGGTTGCTGCCGCTGAGAGCACTGACACCGCTGACGCCGTTCAGGACGAGGGACACGGTGGCTTCGGTGATGGCCGACGGGTCCTCGGCCGCGCCGATCTCCAGGCGCTTGACCGCTGCCTCGACGATGCCCTGTACCAGCACGGCGGTCAGTCCCGGCTGCTGGTGGCCGAGTTCGGCCAGGGCGGTGACGACCAGGCCGACGAGCTGGCCGTGTGAGGCCCTGATGCGCTCCCGGGCGGAGTCGTCCAGCTCCCCGGCGGAGATCGCGGCCACCGCTCGGTGCCGGGGGTCACCGGCGAGCGCGAGCTGCGCCCTGACGTACGCCTCCACCCTGGTCTGAGGACCGTCGGCGCGGGCGACGACCTCGGCGATCTCCGCTGCCCAGGCGGGGAAGTCCACCGCGCACAGCTCCTCGACCACGGCGGCCCGGGAACGGAAGTACTCGTACACGGAGGAGCGGGCGAGACCGGTCCGGCCGGCCAGCGCGGGGAATGTCAGTGCCTCCATGCCCCCCTCCGCGAGCAAGGCGCGGGCCGCCTCGAGCAGGGCATCGCGCTGCAGCTGACGGTGCTCGGCCAGGGTTGCAGCTCGGATCTTCGGCACGGCAACAGCTTAGGGCCTGCCGTAGTTGGGCGTGTTGGTGCGTGCGGAGGTCAGCGCGCGTCCGAGAGCTTGGCCCGGAGCTGCAGGACCGCCTTGGTGTGGATCTGGCTGACACGGCTCTCGGTCACACCCAGCACCTGGCCGATCTCGGCCAGCGTCAGACCCTCGTAGTAGTAGAGGCTGACCACGGTCTTCTCCCGATCGGGAAGGGTGTTGATGGCGCGGGCGAGCAGCCGCCGCACCTCGCGGCTCTCGGCGACCTCCACCGGGTTGTCCGCGGCGGTGTCCTCCAGCGTGTCCAGCAGGCTGACCCGGTCCCCGCTCTCGCCGCCGGGGTGGAGCAGTTCGTCGAGGGCGACGACGTTGGCCAGCGACAGCTGGCTGAAGATCGTGTGCAGGTCGTCGAGGGCGATACCCATCTCGGCTGCCACCTCGGGGTCGTTGGGGGTGCGTCGGAGCGACACCTCCAACGTGGCGTAGGCGCGTTCGACCGCTCTGGCCTTCTGCCGGACCGATCGCGGGATCCAGTCCAGGGCGCGGAGTTCGTCGATGATCGCGCCACGGATGCGGCTGATGGCGTAGGTCTCGAACTTGATCGCCCGCTCGGGGTCGAACTTCTCGATGGCGTCGATGAGGCCGAAGACCCCCGAGGAGACGAAGTCGGCCTGCTCGACGTTCGCGGGCAGACCTACGCCCACCCGACCTGCGACGTACTTGACCAGCGGCGAATAGTGCAGGATCAGTTGCTCGCGCAGCCGGGGGTCGCCGCCGGTCTTGTAGGCGCGCCACAGGTCGTCCAGCGGACGTCTGGGCTGCGGAGCGGGGACCGCTGCGGGTCCGGCGGCGATGGAGCCGCCGGCGAGCGGGGCGCCTGCGACCGGGCTGCCTGCGACCGGGGTGCCGGTGGGTGCTGCGGCGGGCGGGGTGCCGGGGGGTGCCGGGGCAGCGGGGACAGCGGGGACAGCGGCGGCCTGGACGGCGGCTGCCGCCGCGACGGCCGGGGAGCTCGCCCGGGCCCCCGGGATGTACTGGGCTTCGCCATGGGTTGCCGCCCCCCGGGTACGCGCCGGACGGGGGCGCTCGCTGGAGGTGCGGGGCTCGTCCCCCGGGAAGCGTGAGTACGTGGGCATTCGTCGTCTTGTGCCGTTCTGCTGATCCGTCCGTCGGCCGCGTTCAGCCGAGCGGTTGCGAGCGTAGCGTGACCGAGTGGTCTCCGAGCGCTATGCACAACCGGCGCTCGCTCGATCAGGTGGGTCACGGGGGGAGCGCGCGGGCACTCACACAAGCCTCCAGTGCGCACCGCACCGCTCGACCAGCCCCAGCGATCCGAGCTCGTAGAGGCGTTGCAGCACGGCGTCGGGCGGCAGACCCGCGTCGCGGGCCAGGTACTCCACCGGCGCGCCCACTGACCCTCCGGGAAGGGCCTCCAGGACCCGTAGGGCCTCCCCGCCGATCGCGTCACGCGGAAGGATCGGCCCCCGGCGCGTCGGAGCCAGGTCCGCGCCGATCCCGCCGACGAGTTCGACGATCTCGGCCGCGTCGGTGACCAGCGCTCCCCCGGAGCGGAGCAGCTCGTGCACTCCGGCCGAGAGTTCGCTGGTAACCGGCCCTGGGACGCCCATGACCAGGCGGTTCAGATCGCGCGCCCGGCGCGCCGTGCTCAGGGCGCCGCTCCGGCGCGCCGCCTCGACCACAACCGTGCCGCGGGTCAGCGCGGCGATCACGCGGTTGCGCTGCAGGAAGCGCGGCTTGGTGGGGTGCGCGCCCAGCGGGAGTTCGCTGATCAGCAGCCCCTGTTCGGCGATCCGTGCGAGCAGGGCGCTGTGGCCGCGCGGATAGATCTCGTCCACGCCGCAGGCCAGGATCCCGATCGTGATCCCGGTGGCCGCGAGTGCCCCGCGGTGCGCGGCGGCGTCGATCCCATAGGCGCCGCCCGAGACCACCACCCAGGCGGCGTCGGCGAGTTCGGCCCCGAGTCCGGCGGCGACATGGGCGCCGTAGGCAGTGCAGGCCCTGGCTCCGACCATGGCGACGGACCGCAGCGCGAGCAGGCGCAGGGACGCGCCGCCGCGCACCCAGAGCCCGACGGGCCGAGCCGCGCCGAGGTCGTCGAGCTGGGTCGGCCAGTCCTCGTCACCGGGGCAGACCAGGCGGGCACCGAGGTAGTGAGCGCGATCGAGGTCGGCTGCCGGGTTCGCGCCGACTGCCCGGGCCCGGTAGCCCTCGCCCTTGCGGGCCAGCCCTGCCGGCAGGTCCCGGCCCTGGCTGAGCCGCTCGGCGGTCTCGATCGCGCCGTGCTCCTGCAGCATGAGCCCGGCGACCTCGTCGCCCGGTTCGACGATCCGGCTCAGCAGGGCCCGGGCGAGCCGGTCGGCGTGCGGGATGGTGCGGACGCCGGTGAGGGTGTCGGTCAGCAAGGGGAACCAGCCTCCAGGGCGTCACGTGGCGGGGCAGGGCAGTGGCCGGTCGAGCGCCGGTCAGGGCGTGGCAGCCCAGCAGGGCGTGGCAGCGCCCGGTCAGGGCCGGGCAACGGGGAGGCCGCGGCTGAAGCCGGTGCGCAGGGCCAGCGCGGTCCGCACCTCGTCGCGCCCCGGGCCGTCCTGGCCCGCGAGGTCGGCGGTGGTCCAGGCGACGCGCAGGACGCGGTCCAGGCCACGGGCGGTGAGCAGGCCGCGTTCCATCTCGCGCTCGGCGTCGCGGAGGGCGCCGGGTGCCAGCCTCCAGCGCGTACGGAGCTCATGGCCGGGGACTTCGCCGTTGGTGCGCCAGGGAGTGTCCTTGAGCCGGGCGGCGGCGCGCTCGCGGGCGGCCAGCACCCGGGCGGCGACGGTGGCCGTGGTCTCGGCGGCGGAATCCCGCTCCATGAGTTCGAGCCGGGTGACGGCGTCGACCTCGACCCGCAGGTCGACCCGGTCCAGCAGCGGTCCGGAGAGACGGCCCTGGTACCGGCTGACCATGGTGGGGGTGCAGTCGCAGCCCTCGCCGCGCCGGGACCAGCGCCCGCAGGGGCAGGGGTTGGCGGCGAGCAGGAGGAGGAACCTGGCCGGCAGCCGCAGGGAGCCGGCGGCCCGGGCCACCACGACCTCGCCCGACTCCAGGGGCTGCCGCAGGGCGTCGAGGACGCGGACCGGGAATTCGGGTGCCTCGTCGAGGAAGAGGACGCCCCGGTGGGCCAGGGAGACAGCGCCTGGGCGGGGTAGGCCGCTACCGCCGCCGACGATCGCGGGCATGGTGGTGGAGTGGTGCGGGGCGCAGTAGGGGGCAGCTCTGACCAGCGGTCGCCCCGCCGGGAGCAGCCCGGCGACGGAGTGCACGGCGGTGACCTCCAGTGCCTCCTGCGGGGTGAGCGGCGGCAGGATGCCCGGGAGCCGCTCGGCGAGCATGGTCTTGCCTGCTCCGGGCGGGCCCTTGAAGTAGAGGTGGTGTCCCCCGGCGGCGGCGATCTCCAGCGCGCGGCGGGCCTCGTACTGCCCGGCGATGTCGGCGAGGTCCCGGTAGTCGGCCTCGTCCGCGCTGCGGCTGCGGACACCGATGCCGGGTAGGCAGAGCCCGGCCAGGGCGTTGTCGGGCAACTCGCGGGCGGCGGGGTCGGGCTCCTCCTCGGCCGGGACCTGTCCACTGAGCTGGGCGATCAGCTGACGGAGCGTCTGCACGCCGTGGACGGTCATGCCGGGCACCAGCGATGCCTCGGCTGCGGTCTGCTGGGGCACCACGACCTGGTCGTACCCGGCGTCGGCGGCGGCGAGCACCGCGGGCAGCACGCCCCGTACCGGTCGGACCCGGCCGTCCAGGCCGAGCTCGCCGATCAGCAGCAGCCTGGCGATGGCCGCCGGGTCGAGGCGTTCGGCGGCGGCGAGCACCGCGCATGCGATGGCCAAGTCGAAGCCGCTGCCGCTCTTGGGCACCGAGGCCGGTGACAGGCCGACGGTGAGCTTGCGCTGCGGCCACTTCTCGCCGCTGTTGACGACTGCTGCGCGGACCCGGTCGCGGGCCTCGCTGAGGGCTTTGTCCGGCAGCCCGACGATGGTGAACGCGGCGACGCCCGGCTCCAGGTCGTTCTGGACCTCCACGACCACACCGTCCACGCCGAGCAGGGCCACCGAGCCGGTGTGGGCGAACGCCATCTCAGCCCACCGCCCCGGGCAGGTGGTCGACGCGGGCGGCGCCCGTCCGGCCGTGGACGACGCAGAGCAGGTCGATGCGGACACCGCCGGGTGGCGGCGGGGCTTTCCAGCGTTCGGCGAGCCAGCGTTCCGCCAGCAGGACGAGCCGCTCGGCCTTGCCGGCGTCGACGGCTTCGGTGGGGGTCTGGAAGCCGTGCTCGGTCCGGGTCTTGACCTCGCAGACGGCCAGGGTGTCGCCGTCCAGGGCGACGATGTCGAGTTCGCCGCTGCGGCAGCGCCAGTTGCGTTCCAGGACGGTGAACCCGGCGTCGGCCAGGTGCCGGGCGGCGGCGTCCTCCCCGTAGCGGCCGAGGGCCTGTGTGCGTGCGGTCATCACGATCACCTCCGGTCAGCAATCTGCCGGTTCCGGTGGTGTCGGGCGAGGGTTCCGGGTGGTCCTGTGGACAGCTCGGGGGGTGTGGAAAACTCCGCCACTCGGAAGGGTGATCCGAGTGGCGGAGCGTTGACGTGCAGATCTCTGGCGCCGATACGGGCCCCGAA
Organism: Streptacidiphilus sp. MAP12-16; assembly: GCF_041262165.1. Lineage (NCBI taxonomy): Bacteria > Bacillati > Actinomycetota > Actinomycetes > Kitasatosporales > Streptomycetaceae > Streptacidiphilus > Streptacidiphilus sp. MAP12-16. The sequence continues at coordinate 154,631 of NZ_JBGCBY010000016.1, read as the reverse complement.
TCAGGGCCCGAAACCGGCCTCGTTCGAGGGAAGTTCCAGATCGCTCTTGGCCAGCTCCTCGACGTTGACGTCCTTGAAGGTCAGCACTCTGACCTTGCGGACGAAGCGGGCCGGTCGGTACATGTCCCAGACCCAGGCGTCCGCCATGGACACCTCGAAGAACACCTCGCCCTGGACCGAGTGAACCTGCAGCTCGTAGTCGTTGGTGAGGTAGAAGCGCCGCTCGGTCTCGATCACGAACTTGAACAGCCCGACGACGTCGCGGTACTCCCGGTAGAGCTTGAGCTCCATCTCGGTCTCGTACTTCTCGAGGTCCTCGGCACTCATCCCCACGTTCCCCTCAGCTGTGCGTACGTTCGTCCATTGTGGACCACAGGGCAAGGCTGGGGAGCCTGACCGGGCTGTCCGGTGCCCCGCCTTCGAGCAGGGCGGCGAGCAGCCCGCCCAGGCCCTCCGGGTAGACCGTCTCCGTTGCGGCCAGCAGTTCGGCGACAGGCCACCAGCGGAGCCCGTCGACGGAGCGCCGCTCCAGCTCGGTCTGGCCCGACGCGTCCAGCGTTGTCGTGCGGGTACGGCCCAGGTAGTACCACTCGTCCTGGTCAAAGGTACGACCGTCGAAGCTGAAGGCAGTGGAGCGCCGGGCGACCAGCGGGCCGAGGGACACGTCCGTGATCCCGGTCTCCTCGGCGACCTCGCGCAGCGCCGCCTCCGTCAGCTCCTCATCCGCCTCCACTCCCCCGCCGGGGGTGAACCACCAGGTGCGTCCGGGCTGGAGCGGATCGAACCCGTGCAGCAGCAGGATCCGGTCGGCCGGGTCCAGCAACAGCACCCGGGCCGCCCTGCGGCGTGGCTCCGTCATCCGCGCCTCCTCTGTCGGATCAGGTCAGCCCTGTTTGCCGCGAAGTCTCCGCAGCAGCCCCCCGACCGTACCCGCAGCCGCCGTGAACAGCACCAGCGCGGCGCCGCCGAGTACCGCCCAGGCGGTGGGCGCCAGCGGCCCGTGGGCGGTGGCGTCGGCTCCGGGGAGGGTGTCGAAGGCGTTGGTACGGTCGATCGTCCGGGCGGTGGTCAACGGCCACACCGTCCCCTCGACCCGGGCGACGACCTCCGAGGCCGGGATGGTACCCCCGGAGAGTTCGAGGTGGGCCCGCGAGTCGAGTGACACGTCGCGGTTGTCGCCCATCAGGAAGAGCCGTCCGGCGAGGATCGTCGAGCTGAACTTGCCGGGGCCGACGCCGCCGATGGCGCTGGTGTTCAGATAGGGCTCGGTGAGGACCCGGCCGTTCACGGTGATCCGGCCCCCGGAAGCGCAGCAGGCCACTGTGTCGCCGCCGATGCCGACCACCCGCTTGACCATGGGCGAGTTGCCCCACAGCGGGTCGCGGAAGACCACGATGTCGCCGCGGCCGATGTCGGCGGCCTTGACGGGGTGTGCCAGCACGATGTCCCCGGGCTGCACGGTCGGCGCCATCGAGTCGGTCGGCACCGAGTAGGGGCGGTACTGGACCGCGAGCAGGACGAATCCGCCGACCAAGCCGAGCAGCCCCACCGCTATGCCGATCGCCTGCAGAATCCCGCCGGCCCGCAGCCTGCGCACAGCCATGTCGCCACTCCCCAGCTCCGTTGTCCAAGCAGACGGAAGGCCGCAGGACGTCCCAGCAGATTACTGGTCGGTACTGCGGCCTTCGCAAGGGTTGGCGGTGATCCGTTGTCCAGTCGCGACTGTTCAGCCACGACTCAGTCGCGACCCGCACGATCGGTCCGGCGCGCGCGACGGAGGCGGCCCTTCCGGTAGAGGTACGTCAGCGGCACGGCACCGATCAGTCCGGCCAGGCCGGGCTGGTTCACCAGCGCGGCGCCGACCGGTCCTGCCGACTGCGTGGTGATGCCCGGCTGGGTGAAGGTCGAGGGGATCGGCAGCGTCGCCCAGTGCGAGAGCGGCCAGGCGACCACGATCGCGCGACCGACGACGTCGCTGTCCGGCACCGAGCCGCCGCCGGGCTCGTCCATGTGGTAGCGGGAGTCCAGCGAGTCGTTACGGTGGTCGCCCATCACCCAGATCGAGTTGGCGGGAACCTTCAACGGGCCGAAGTTCTTGTCGCCGCACGGCGTCGCACCGGGGTAGATGTAGGGCTCGGTCAGCGGCTTGCCATTGACGTAGACCGGCCCGGTCCCGCTGCAGCTGACCGTGTCCCCGCCAACCGCGATGACTCGCTTGATCAGGTCCTTCTCATTGGCGGACGGCATCAGACCGATCCAGCTGAGGACGTCCTGGAGGCCCCGGATCGCGGAGTTGCCGCTCTGCTGCTGCGGCGCCTCGTCGGAGAGCCAGTTGCCCGGGTCGTGGAAGACGACGACCTGACCGCGTGAGGGCAGGTCACCGAAGTGCGGTGTGAGCTTGTCCACCAGCACCCGGTCGCCGACCTGGAGGGTGTTCTCCATCGAACCCGAGGGAATCGAGAACGCCTGGACCAGGAAGGTCTTGATGAGCAGGGCCAGGACCAGCGCGACCACGATCAGGATCGGCAGTTCCTTCCAGAAGGAGCGCTGCTTCTTCTGCTTGCCGCCCTTGAGCGGGCCGTCGGAGCCCCCGAGCGGGGCCTCGCCGAGCAGCTCGTCCACGCCGTCCCCGTGGGGGTCCGCCGCCGATCGTGCGGTCTGATCGCTGCCTGCGTCCCCGCGCCCTGTTTCGTCCACGGACTCCACGGTACGTGCCGCCGGGTCCTCGGGCTCACCAACACCGGAGTGGGCACCGATCACAAGATCCCCCACGTCGTCTCCTTACTCCTTGCCAGGCGGACGGGTCACGTCCACACGGATCGCTGCACAAACCTGCACTGCACCGGACGGTCGTCCAGTCACTGCCGTCCAGCGCCCCGTCCGAAAGTCACCGTCGCCCGGAAGACCCGGATCGCCGGCGCACCAGGGAGCGGGGCACAGTCGCAGCCAAACCCATAACGAGCGGAAGTTCCCCGGGAACCGGTCCGAGGGCTGCTGCGGACGATACTTGACGAAGACTTTGTCCAGCGGGCACGACGCCACCGCCGGCAGCGGCCGCCGCGGGGATCGACTGCGGCGGCAGGGTACGCCAGTGGGACACCGGCCAGATGACCGCGACCGCCCGTCCCACCACGTCCTTCTCCGGGACGAACCCGCCGGTCGGGTCGTTCATGTGAAAGCGCGAGTCCGCCGAGACGTCCCGGTGGTCACCCATCACCCAGAGCTTCCCTGCGGGGACGGTGACCTTGAAGGTGATCCGCGAGGGCACGTTGCCGGGGAAGAGGTAGGGCTCGTCGAGTGGCTGGCCGTTGACCGTCACCCGGCCCTTGCTGTCGCAGCAGGCGACAGTGTCACCCGGGAGGCCGATCACCCGCTTGATCAGGTCCCGGTCCGAGGGCAGCAGCCCGACGAAGGTGAAGGCGCTCTTGACCGCCCCGAGCACCGGGCCGCTGTTGGGCACCGGGTCGTCCTTCAGCCAGTTGGCCGGATCGTTGAAGACCACGACCTCGCCGCGCTGCAGCTGGGCACCGAACCAGGGCGAGAGCTTGTCCACGACCACCCGGTCGCCGATGCCGATGGTGTTCTGCATCGACCCCGAGGGGATGGAGAAGACCTGGAGCAGGAAGGTCTGCAGCATCAGCGTGATCCCCAGGGCGACCACGATGATCAGGGGTATCTCCCGCAGCAGCGAGCGCTTGCGACGGCGGACAGCGCGTTTGGCGGCGCGGCGGCGTTCCGCGCGTCCCCGGCCGGCGCGGGTACTGCCCTCGGCGGTGACCGGTGCCGCCCGTCTGGGCTTGCCCCGCTTACCCACGCCCGGCGCCCTTCCACTGCTCCGCCGTCGACGCTGAGGAACGCGCCGAGGACAGGGCAGCCGAGGACAGCGCGGACGTGAGCACCGCGAAGGCGTGCGGGCGGTCGAGCGAACGCCAGTGCCCGAGCGGGAAGACCACCCAGTCGACCCGGCCTGTCACTTTGTCGACCGGAACCATGCCGCCACCGGGCTCGCCCAGGTGGTCGCGGGAGTCGCGGGACACCGACCGGTGGTCCCCGAGGACGAACAGCCGCCCAGCCGGAACCTTGATCGAGAAGTGGATCGCCGAGGGTGCGTCACCGGGATAGAGGTACCCGCCCTCGTCCAGCGGCACACCATCCACGCTCAGCCGCCCCTTGGTGTCACAGCAGGTCACCGTGTCGCCGCCGACGCCGATGACGCGCTTGACGAAGTCGTCGCCCGAACCGTCCCCGGCGTCGACCACGCCGGCGTCGACAAACGAGCCGCGACCGTCGAACACCACCACGTCACCGCGCTGCGGAGCGCTGAATCGATACGCCAGCTTGTCGACAACGACCCGGTCGCCGATCCGCAGGGCGCCTTCCATCGAGCCGCTGGGAATCACGAAGGGCTGTGCCACGAACGCGTTCACCAGGACCAGCACCAGCGCGCAGATCCCGCCCAACAGGCCCAGGTCGCGCAGCAGCCTGCGCACGGCAGAGGACCGCGACCGCGCCCCCCGACCTTCCGGTTCGGGGGCGCAGTCGCGGTCCTCGGGCGCTTGTTGGGTTTCCATCGCCGCAGCAGCCTAAGGCACTGCGGTGTGTGGAGACTCAGCGGTCGCGCTTCTCCTTGATCTTCGCGGCCTTTCCGCGCAGCTCACGGAGGTAGTACAGCTTGGCGCGACGCACGGCGCCGCGGGTCACGACCTCGATCTTCTCGACGATCGGGGTGTGCACCGGGAAGGTGCGCTCCACGCCGACGTTGAAGCTGACCTTGCGGACCGTGAAGGTCTCACGGATGCCGTCACCCTGGCGGCGGATGACGACGCCCTTGAACTGCTGGACACGGGAGCGGCTGCCCTCGATGACGCGGACGTGCACGTTGACGGTGTCACCGGCGCGGAACGCGGGAATGTCGGTGCGGACCGAAGCCGCATCGACGGCACTGAGCAGGTTGCTCATGATTGTCTCCATCGCAGGCGCCACGGGCCACCCACGGAAAGTCGTGAGAAAGGGTTGCGCTGTGTGCCGCTCGGTTGGCGATGTCTCCCCCGTGGCAGGGGCACCGGTCCGGCTCCGGGAACTCAGGGTTCCGGGACTCGGCCGAGGACAGGCAGCAGCCGCTTATTCTTCCACACCGACCGGCGTGCGGAGAAATCGTCCGGCGGCCTCGTCCCACTGGACGCCGAGCTCGGCGAGCGCGCGCAGGTCGTGCTTGTCCATCACGCCCCTGTCCCAGCGCGCCACCAGATCGGGGCGCATGGCCAGGGTGCGGGCGAACGCCTGTTCGCGGCGCCAGCGGGCGATCTTGGCGTGATTGCCGCTGAGCAGGACCTCCGGCACGGTCCGGCCGCGCCACTCGGCCGGCTTGGTGTAGACGGGGCCCTCCAGCAGGTCGGCCATCCGGCCGGGCGCGAAGGAGTCGTCCTGGTGCGACTCGGCGTTGCCGAGGACGCCGGGCAGCAGCCGGGCCACCGCCTCCACGATCACCAGGACCGCCACCTCGCCGCCGGCCAGCACGTAGTCGCCGATGGACACCTCGACCACCGGCATCCGGCCCGCCGCCGCCTCGATGACGCGTCGGTCGATGCCCTCGTAGCGGGCCGGGGCGAAGGCCAGCCAGGGGCGTCCGGCCAGCTCCTGGGCGAGTTCCTGGGTGAAGGGGCGGCCGCTCGGAGTGGGCACCACCAGCGTGGGAACGTCGCCGTCGGCAGGCCCCGCCGAGGCGACGACGCCGTCCAGCGCGGCGGCCCAGGGCTCGGCCTTCATCACCATGCCCGGTCCGCCCCCGTAAGGGGAGTCGTCCACGGTGCGGTGCACATCGGTGGTGTGCTCGCGCAGCTCGTGCAGCCGCACGTCCAGCTGGCCGCGCGCCCGTGCCTTGCCGACCAGGGAGACGTTCAACGGCTCCAGGTACTCGGGGAAGATCGTGACGACGTCGATGCGCAAGGCAGCGGACCCCTACTCGGACTCTCGGCTGTCGGACTCTCGGCTGTCGGACTCTCGGTCGGACGCCTGGCTGTCGGACTCCTCGGCGGAGGCGACGACCGCGGCGGACGGGTCGAGCAGGCCCGGCGGCGGGGTGAGCACGGCGCGCTTCAGCTTGAGGTCGACCTCAGGGACGATCTCGGTGACGAAGGGCACAAGCACCTCGGTGCCATCCGGGCGACGCACAGTCAGCAGGTCCTGGGACGGAAGGTGCGCCACGTAGGTGAGCTCGCCGACCGGGGTGCCGTCGGCGAGGACCACGTCCAGGCCGATGAGCTGATGGTCGTAGAACTCCTCCGGGTCCTCAGGGGTCTCATCGGGGTCGATCTCCGCGATGAGCATCGTGCCGCGCAGGGCCTCGGCCCCGGTGCGGTCGTTGACGCCCTCGAACCGGAGCAGCAGCCGACCGCTGTGCACCCGCCCGTCCGAGATGGTGAGCGGCCCGGCCGAGGCGGGGTCGGTGGCCAGTACCGCGCCGGGCGCGAGCCTGAGTTCGGGCTCGTCGGTGCGTACCTCCACCGAGACCTGGCCCTTGATGCCGTGGGCGCGGCCGATCCGGCCGACGACGAGCTGCACGGTGATCGCTCTCCTACTGAGGAACTGCAACGGGGCGGAAAAGGAAGACAAGAAGGACAAGAAAGGGGGAAAAGCCGCAGGGTCGGTCGGGACGCAAGTCCCGACCGACCCTGAGTGGTGCCTGACGGCTTATCGCACGCCGTCGACGTCGACCAGGTCGACGCGGACGCTGCGACCGCCGAGAGCGGTGACCACGGTACGCAGAGCGCGCGCGGTACGACCGCCTCGACCGATGACCTTGCCGAGGTCCTCGGGGTGCACCCGCACCTCGAGGATGCGGCCCCGGCGCAGTTCTCGCGAACGCACCTGGACCTCGTCCGGATTCTCGACGATGCCCTTCACCAGGTGCTCGAGGGCTTCCTCGAGCATGATCAGGACTCGGTGGCGGGAACGTCGGACGCGGCGTCGGCCTCGTCCTTCTTGTCCGACTTCTTGGCCTTCGGCGTGATGGCCACACCGGTGGTGGAGTCCTCGAAGCCGGCGACGGCCTTCGCGAACAGGTGCGAGAAGTCCGTGACCTTGGGCTCGGCGACCTTGAGCGGCGCGGGAGCCGGCAGGCCCTTGAACTGCTGCCAGTCACCGGTCAGCTTGAGGATGGCGAGCACGGCCTCGGTCGGCTGGGCGCCGACACTCAGCCAGTACTGCGCGCGCTCGTTGTCGACCTTGATGATCGAGGGGTCGTAGGTCGGCTGGTAGATGCCGATCTCCTCGATCGCGCGACCGTCACGCTTGGTGCGGGCGTCGGCGACGACGATGCGGTAGTGCGGGGCGCGAATCTTACCGAGACGCTTCAGCTTGATCTTGACTGCCACGGGAGTGGTTCTCCTGGATTTGACGTGGGTGAGCAGCCGCGCATTCCACGTGGGGTTGCGGCTGCAGGCTGCTCGACGGACACGTCAGCCGGAGGAGAGAGGGGTCCTGCTCGGCTGCCGAGTACTCAGCTGTCCATTGTGCCATAGCTGAGCCGGTCGGATTCCCGCCGGTCCGGGCAGGCCGAGCCGCCGGGGCGGCACCGCCCCGGCTCGGTCGGACCCCGGCCCTTACGACCTTGGGAGCGGTAGGGCTCGGGCGCCCACCGTCCGCTGACCCAAGCCCTATCGCTCCCCAGGGCGCTAGCCGCGCGGAGGGGCTTCGGCGATTCGGAAGGGCTGGCCGCAGTTGCCGCAGACGATCGCCGCCTGGGCAAGCACCGACGGCACCACCCGGACGTTGCGTCCGCAGTCGCACACGGCCTTGACCCGCACGCCGCCGCCGGAGGAACCGTGCCGAGTGGCCGGTCCGCGGAAGCTGCGGGCACGATCCGTGACCGGACCGCTGGTCGCGGCGGTGTGGGCGCCGAGGGCGCGCTGCAGCCGCTCGATTGTGTCGCCGTAGCGCTCCCGGGTCTCCGGCCGCATGGTCACCAGCGAGAAGCCGCTGCTGGGATGCGGGTCGGCGGTGTGGTCCAGGCCGAGCTCGTCGGCGAGGGCCAGGAAGCGGCGGTTGTGGTAGCGCCCGGCGCGCGAGGTGTCGCGGATGCCGCGCGCGGCGGCGAGTCCGTGGGCTGCCTCGTGCAGAAGGCGCTCAAAGCCCAACTCGGTCCCGCAGGCCGAGGAGGACTCCCCGATCAGTGATTCCGGGGCCGCGAGGTTGGGCAGGTCGGAGTGGTGGCGCTGGATGTCGCTCCAGGCGAGGGCCAGCTCGGCTGCGAGGACCAGAGGTTGTTGTGTCGTGCTCACGCAACGCCAACGAGGGAGAACCCCGCTATGTTCCGGCGCGCGCGGGTTGTCGTGGACGCGCGTAGGCCCCGATCACAGCGGCCGCCGGTGGCAAACCCGTATTCACAAGCTGACGGACAGTCACCTTGCTGGTCAGAGAGCACTCTTGAGGATGAACACACAGAAGGGCGGGACCGGTCCGGCAGATCCGAGCTGACCTGGCGGACCGGTTTGCCTACGTAAACTGGCTGAGGGAAATCTCACCCTTCGAGATGAGCTGCCCTTGAGCCCGCCCCTACGGGCCCGACCTCAGTAGGCGCGGGCCACGATGGCGATGTTGCCCGCCTGGTCGTCCGTCGCCGGGACGGAGCCGTCCTCCGCGACGATGCAGCGGACCGAGACACCCTGCTCGGCCAGCTTGCGCTCGCCGTCCGGGCCCAGCTCGGCCCAGGAGATCCGGCCCCAGCCGGTCGCCGCGGCCTCGACAGCCTCGTCCAGGCTGGCGACATCGACGGTACGGGCCTCGCGGCGCTCGCGGGACTGGCGCAGCAGCAGCGCCTGGTCCTGCTCCAGGATGCCCGGGACGATCGACGCCAGGGCGTCCACCGCGACCGGCTCCTTGCCCCCCGGGATGCGACGGGCCAGCATCGCCGTCCCGCTCTCCAGGTCGCGCGGACCGACCTCGATCCGGACCGGGACGCCCTTGAGCTCCCAGTCCACGGCGCGGCGGCCGAACGGGGTGTCGGTGCGGTCGTCCACGACCACCCGGACGCCCGCTGCCTCCAGCGCCGCGCCGATCTCGCGGACCTTGGCGATCACCGCGTCGTCGCCCTTGATGGCGAGCACGACGACCTGGGTGGCCGCCAGGCGCGGCGGGACGCGCAGGCCGTTGTCGTCGCCGTGCGACATGATCAGACCGCCGACCATGCGGGTGGAGACGCCCCAGGAGGTCTGCCAGACGTACTCGCGCTCGCTGCCCTTGGAGAGGTACTGCGTGTTGAACGCCTTGGCGAAGTTCTGGCCGAGCTCGTGGCTGGTGCCCATCTGCAGCGCCTTGCCGTCACCCATCATCGCCTCGAGGGTGAGGGTGTTGATGGCGCCCGCGAAGCGCTCCCGCGCGGTCTTGCGGCCGAGCACCACGTCGATGCCGAGGACGTTGGTCATGAAGTCGCCGTAGACCTCGGTGTGGATCCGCGAGGCGTAGTCGCGGGCGTCCTCGTACGTGGCGTGGGCGGTGTGGCCCTCCTGCCAGAGGAACTCGGTGGTGCGCAGGAAGATACGCGGACGCAGCTCCCAGCGGACGACGTTGGCCCACTGGTTGATCAGCAGCGGCAGGTCGCGGTGGCTCTGCACCCACTTGGAGAAGTACTCATTGATGATCGTCTCGGAGGTGGGCCGGACCACGACCGGCTCCTCCAGTTCCTTGCCGCCGGCGTGGGTGACCACCGCGAGCTCGGGCGCGAAGCCCTCGACGTGCTCGGCCTCGCGGGTCAGGTACGACTGCGGGATGAACATCGGGAAGTAGGCGTTCTGCGCGCCCGCCTTCTTGATGCGCGCGTCCATCTCCTGCTGCATCCGCTCCCACAGCGCGTAGCCGTACGGTCGGATGACCATGGTGCCGCGCACCGGACCGTTGTCGGCCAGTTCGGCCTTGTTGATCAGATCCTGGTACCAGCGGGGAAAATCCTCCGCCTGGGGGGTGAGAACGGGAGCCTTTGCCATGGGGCGAATCGTACGGGGCGCACGGCCTCGACCCGTAATCAATACCTCCGCGCTCTGGACGCGCGGGCACGAGCGGAGTTGGCTGGACGCAGGCTAGGAGCTCGCACGGGGCGCCCCCTCACGCCTCGCGGCAGGTCCGGATCGGAGGAGCCGACGTGATGGCTTCCGTATCGGTTGCGAGCGGCGCGACCACGGGGCGTACGCGGGCGCGACAACGGGCGCGGGACTGGGCGGAGATCCAGGAGCGCATGCTCGTTCCGCTCTACGAGGCGGTGTACGAGCGACTGGAGGTGGGGCCCGCCACCAGCGTGCTGGGCCTGGGCTGCCGGTCCGGCCTCGCGCTGCTGCTGGCCGCCGGGCGGGGCGCGGAGGTGGTCGGCCTGGAGCCCGAGGCGGAGCTGCGCTCGCTCGCCCAGGACCGCTCTCTGCGGGTCCTCGGCGACGTGTACCGGGAGCTCTCCCCGGAAGGAAGCGCCGGGGCGCACCCGCCCGCGCACTCGCTCGTCACCGCGTTCGAGCACCTCTCCTGCACCGCCGATCCGCCCGCACTGGTGCGGGACGCGGCGCGGCTCACCGTGCCGGGAGGGCACGTGGCGCTGGCGACCTGGGGGCCGCCGGAGCGCTGCCAGACCGCGGGCGTACTGCGGGTGGCGCGCCGGCTCGCCGACCCGCTGCGGCGCGCGCCGTACGCGCCGTTCGCGCTGAGCGAGCCCGGTGCGGTGGAGCGCATGGTGGCTCGGGCGGGGCTGCGGCTCGGCGGCGGCGGCCGGGTGCTCTGCCCCTTCGCCTACCCGGACCTGGAGAGCGCGGTACGCGGGCTGCTGTCGATGGGCGTGTTCGACGCGGCTGCGGAGTACTCGGGGCAGCGGCAGGTGGAGAAGGAGGTCATCGAGGCGCTGAACCCGTACCTGCGGGCGGACGGCTCGGTGCGGATGGAGAACGTATTCCGGTACACGCTGGCCGAGCGGGTGCGGGTAGCGCGGCCGCTCGGGTGACGTACCGGCTCGGGTGACGCCGCCGACTCGGCTGACGCACCGGCGTCTGAGCCCGCCTCAGACGCCGGTCCACTCCTCGGCGGTCAGCGCGAACCGCTCGTGGTCACGCCAGGCGTCCTGCAGGAACAGCATCCGGGGCGAGTAGCCCTCGTGTCGGAAGCCGAGCCGCTTGGCCATGCCGATCGAGGGCGCGTTCTCCGGCTGGACGTTGATCTCCAGCCGGTGCAGGGCGAGGCCGCCCCCGCTCGCCGGAGCGAAGCAGCGGTCCACGACCAGCCGCATCCCCTCGGTCATCCGGCCGGTGCCGTTGAAGGGGAGATAGGAGTTGTAGCCCAGGGTCGCGTTGCAGAAGCGGCCCCTGACGATGTTGGCGACGTTGCAGCTGCCGACCAGTCCGCCGTCCTCGGAATTGATCACCAGATAGCTCTGCAGGTTCGCGCCCTGACGGCGTACCAGATCGACCAGGCCGTCCGGCTCGACCGGGTTCCAGCGGCCGACGTGCTCGGCCGAGCGCCTGACGGCGGCGGCGTAGAGGGCGGCGTCGGACAGTTTCGGGGCTCGGATCTCCACTCGCATCGCAACATCATCGCGTATACCGGGAGGTGGGTGGGCCTACAGCAGGTCCTTGAACTCCTGGGGGAGCTCGAAGTTCTCCGGCAGCTTCGCCGCGCCCGGGCCAAAGGCGGCTCCGTCCACCGGCCCGGCCGCCTTGCGCTCCAGCGCCGCCTTCTGGTCCGCGGCACGCTTCAGCGGGTTGCCCGACTTCTGCTTGCCCTTGGCCTGCTTCTGCTGCTTGGCCTTGCGGGCGCCGCCGCCGCCCATGCCGGGCATGCCCGGCATCCCGGGGATGCCCCTGCCGCCGGCCATCGCCGACATCATCTTGCGGGCCTCGAAGAAGCGCTCGACCAGGCTGCTGACCTCGGAGACGTGGACGCCCGAGCCCTTGGCGATACGGGCCCGGCGCGAGCCGTTGATGATCTTCGGGTCGTCGCGCTCGGCCTGGGTCATCGACTTGATGATCGCGCCCACCCGGGCGACGTCCTTGTCGTCGATGTTGTTGATCTGGTCCCGCATCTGCGCCATACCGGGCAGCATGCCCAGCAGCTTGGAGATGGAGCCCATCTTGGCGACCTGCTCCAACTGGGACAGGAAGTCGCCGAGGCCGAACTCCTTGCCGCCCTTGCTGGCCAGCTTGGAGGCCATCTTGGCGGCCTCGTCCTGGGTGAAGGTCTTCTCGGCCTGCTCGATCAGGCTGAGCACGTCGCCCATGCCGAGGATGCGCGAGGCCATCCGGTCCGGGTGGAACGCGTCGAAGTCGGTGAGCTTCTCGCCGTTCGAGGCGAACATGATCTGACGGCCGGTGAGGTGCGCCACCGACAGGGCCGCGCCGCCTCGGGCGTCGCCGTCCAGCTTGGAGAGGACGACACCGGTGAAGTCGACGCCCTCGAGGAACGCCTGGGCGGTGGTGACCGCGTCCTGGCCGATCATGGCGTCGACGACGAAGAGGACCTCGTCCGGGTTGACCGCTGCGCGGATGTCCGCGGCCTGCTGCATCAGTTCCGCGTCGATGCCCAGGCGACCGGCGGTGTCGACGATGACCACGTCGTACTGCTTCGTCTTGGCGTACTCGATGGAGTCCCTGGCGACCTTGACCGGGTCGCCCACGCCGTTGCCCGGCTCGGGGGCGTAGATCGCGACCCCGGCGCGGTCCGCGACCACGCTCAGCTGGGTGACCGCGTTGGGGCGCTGCAGGTCGCAGGCGACCAGCAGCGGGGTGTGCTTCTGTTCCTTGAGCCAGTGGCCGAGCTTTCCGGCGAGGGTCGTCTTACCCGAGCCCTGCAGACCCGCGAGCATGATCACGGTCGGACCGGTCTTGGCGTACCGCAGCCGACGGGTCTCCCCGCCGAGGATGTTGACAAGCTCGTCGTTGACGATCTTGATGACCTGCTGGGCCGGGTTCAGCGCCTGGGAGACCTCGGCGCCGAGCGCCCGCTCCTTGATCTGCTTGATGAACGCGCGCACCGCGGGGAGCGCGACATCCGCCTCCAGCAGGGCGATCCGGATCTCCCGGCAGGTGGCGTCGATGTCCGCCTCGGACAGGCGGCCCTTGCCACGGAGGTTCTTGAACGTCGCTGCGAGGCGGTCGGAAAGGGTATCGAACACGTCGGTCGCGGGTCCTCGTGGCTCGGGTGCGGATGGGACAGTCGCCCCCCAGGGTATCCGCCCGTGCGCGATACGGTCTCCACCCGTCCCCGCCTTCCGGACAAAGCCGACGGCGGGCTGCGCGTGGCTCCCACCGCGACGGCCCAGGGATCAGCAGCATGTGGGGCATGTCGCTCGTCGCCTCACTCATCTACCGGCGCCGCCACCCCCTGCTGCGCCGCGCCGTCCAGGAAGCACTCGCCCTCTACGGGGTGGAGGTGCCGGCCGCCGTCGAGATCGGGCCCGGCCTGCGGGTGTTCCACCGGGGATTCGGCCTGGTGCTGCATCCGTGGGTGACGCTCGGGGCCGACGTCACCCTCTACAACGGGGTGACCGTCGGGCGGGCCGACCCCTGGGTGCCGCAGGGGCAGAGCCTGATGGAGCGGGTGGTGGTCGAGGACGAGGGGGTGCTGTGCTCCGGCGCCAAGGTGCTCTGCAAGGAGGGCGTCCTCACCGTCGGCCGGGGCACTGTCGTCGGCGCCAACGCCGTGCTCACCCGCTCCACCGGCCCGTACGAGATCTGGGCCGGTGCGCCGGCCCGCCAGGTCGGCGACCGCACCCGGCTGCCCGCTCAGGACGACGCACGCCCCCTTCAGGACAGTGCACGCTCGACGGAGCGGGCGACCTCGGTGGCGCGGGACGGCGGAAGCGGTCGTTCGTCGGGTCCGGTCAGGTAGAAGGCGTCGACGGCGTCGGCGCCCAGGGTGGAGATCCTGGCGCTGCGGACCCGGACGCCGGTGTCCTCCAGAGCCCGGCCGATGCGGTGCAGCAGGCCGGGGGCATCGTGGGCGCGGACCTCCAGGACCGTCGCGCTGGCCGAGCCGCCGGGCGCGACGGTGACCCGGGGCGGCGGGGCGGCGATGCCCCGCCGACGGGGCGCGGCGGCGTCGCGTTCGGCGAGGCGGCGAGTGACGTCCATGCCGCCGTCCAGGGCACGGCGGATATCGGCGCGCAGCCGCGCGGCCTCCGGCACCTCGCCGTACTCGGCGGCGACCTGCCAGGTCAGGGCCAGCATCGGCCCCGCCCCGATCGGGTCGAGCTCCCGGATCGCAGCCGAACGGACGGTCAGCCGGTGCAGCGCCAGGACCCCGGCCACCGTGGGCAGCACGCCGGGGCGGTCGGGCAGGGCGAGGGTGAGCGTGACGCCCATGGGCTCGGTCCCCGGGTCGGCCGGGCGCTCCGCCTCGGCGTGGACCGAGAGCACCGGCCCACCGGTACGGGCCGCCTCGACCGCGAGGCGTTCCTCCTCGGCAGAGGGCTCGGGCGCTGCCTCCAGCGGCGCGGCCTCACCGGCGAGCGCCGCTGCGGCGCGTTCGGCGAGGTCGGTGACGAGGGCGGCGCGCCAGGTACTCCAGGCCGCCGGGCCGGTGGCCAGCGCGTCGGCCTCGGTAAGGGCGTGCAGCAGCTCCAGCACGCCGGTGCTGCCGACGACCGAGGTGATCGCGGCGACCGTGGCCGGGTCGTCCAGGTCGCGCCGGGTCGCCGTCTCGACCAGCAGCAGATGGTGCCGGACCAACAGCGCCAGGGTCTCCACATCCTGCTTGGGGAAGCCGAGGCGGGCCGCGACGTCGCGGGTGATCACCTCGCCGGCCTCGGAGTGGTCGCCGGGCCAGCCCTTGCCGATGTCGTGCAGCAGCGCGGCCACCAGCAGCAGGTCGGGGCGGGCGACCCGGCGGGTGAGCGCGGCGGCGCGTACCGCGGTCTCGACCAGATGGCGATCCACGGTCCAGCGGTGCACCGCGTTGCGCTGCGGGCGGCAGCGGACCCGGTCCCAGTCGGGGAGCAGACGCGCGATCAGGCCCTCGGCTTCCAGCGCCTCCCAGACCGGGACGGCGCTCTCACCCGCGCCGAGCAGGGTGACCAGCTGGTCGCGGGCCTCGTCGGGCCAGGGCACCGGCATCGGCCTGGTCTCGGCCGCCAGGCGGCGCACGGTCGAGGGGGCGAGCGGCAGATCGGCCTGGGCCGCAGCGGCGGCCGCGCGCAGCGGCAGTACCGGGTCGGTGGCCGGGCGGGCGGCATGGGCCAGCACGGCCTCGCCATCCTGCTCGACGACGCCCTCGGCGAGCGGAGTGCGTTCGACCACGCCCCGGCCCGCGGTGCTGGATGCGAATCCGAAGCGGACGGCGCGGCGGACCTTGCCGCTGCGGGAGCGCAGCACCCGCTCGACCTCGCGCCAGGTGACGTCGGAGGCGTACGCGATGGTGCGGGCCGCCTCGTACACCTGGCGGAGCAGGATGTCCGCGTCCAGGACGCCGAGTTCCTGGGCGACCTGGTCCTGTTCCTGCAGGCTGAGCCGGTCGGTGGCCCGTCCGGTGACCAGGTGCAGGGTGTCCCGGACGTCGCGGAGGCGGGCCGCCGCCTCGGCCAGGCCGGTACGGGGGGCGTCGGCGATCCAGGAGGCGGCGACGGCGTCGAGCGCGGTGAGGTCACGCAGGCCGCCGCGGGCCTCCTTGAGGTCGGGTTCGAGCAGGAAGGCCAGCTCGCCGTGCCGCTCGGCGCGGTCGCGGCACATCTCGTGGAGTTCCGGGAGGCGTCGGGTGGCGGCGGAGCGCCAGTCGGCCAGGACGGCGGAGCGCAGGGCCGCGGTGAGTCCCGGGTCGCCGGCGACATGGCGGGCGTCGAGCAGGCCGAGCTGGACCTTGAGGTCCTCCGCGGCGACCTTGCGGGCGGTGGGGAGGTCGCGGACGGAGTGGTCCAGGGCGATGCCGTTGTCCCAGACGGGGTACCAGATCTGCTCGGCCAGCGCGGGGACGGCCCGTCCGTGGCTGCCGGCACCGTCGTGGAGCAGCAGCAGGTCGAGGTCGCTGCGCGGGGAGAGCTCGCCGCGCCCGTAGCCGCCGACGGCGACCAGGGCGACGCCGGTGAGGCCGTCTGCGGCGGTGGCGAAGAGGCCGGAGAGCCAGCGGTCGGTGAGCTCGGACAGGGCGGTGCGGCGGCGTGCTCCGACTCTGCCGTCCTCCCGGAGCAGGTGCAGACGCTGGGCCGCGTAGCCGCTCGGTTCCTGAGCGGCGGGTTGGGGCGTCGTCGGGGCGGTGGGGTTGTGGCCGGGCCTTGCCTGCTGCCGATCCGTCAACGGAGCTCCCATGGCTGTGGTGCAGTCCGAAAATGAACGTCGAGCGGGGGGAGTCGGGCTACAGAGCCCGACTCCCCCCGCCCCTGCGAGTTGAATTGTTGCAGCGCGCCTGCCTGAGCGCGGTCATGCGGCGCGGTGGTGCGGCGCCGTTGTCACAACACTTACAACGCGTCGGGCCCGCGTTCTCCGGTGCGTACCCTGACGGTGGTTTCCACCGGGACGCTCCAGACCTTGCCGTCGCCGATCTTGCCCGTTCTGGCGGCCTTGACCAGGACGTCTATCAGCCCCTCCGCGTCGTCGTCCTCGACGAGGACCTCTATGCGGACCTTCGGCACCAGGTCGACGGTGTACTCCGCGCCCCGGTAGACCTCGGTGTGGCCGCGCTGCCGACCGTATCCGCTGGCCTCGGTGACGGTGAGTCCGTGGACCCCGAAGGCCTGCAGGGCCTCCTTCACGTCGTCCAGGCGGTGCGGCTTGATCACTGCGGTGATGAGCTTCATGCGTCGACCTTCGTCTCTGCGGCGGCCTCCTCGGCCGTCGCCTCCTCTGCCTCATCCTCGGTGCCGGCCGTTGACGGCGCCAGAGCCCTCGACAGAGCCGCACCCACCGCGCTGAAGTCGTAGGCCGACTCGGCGTGCTCCGCCTGGTCGATGCCGGCGACCTCGACGTCCTCCGAGACCCGGAAGCCCATCGTCTTGTCGATCACCTTGCCGATGATGTAGGCGAGGACGAAGGAGTAGGTGCCGACCACGACCACACCGAGGGCCTGGCGGCCGAGCTGGGTGAAGCCACCGCCGTAGAAGAGGCCCGCGTAGGGGGATCCGGCGTGACCGGTGGACAGCAGGCCGATCAGCAGGGCGCCGGTGGCACCGCCGACCGCGTGGACGCCGACGACGTCCAGGGAGTCGTCGAAGCCGAACCGGTACTTGAGGCCGACCGCCCAGGCGCAGAGCGCCCCGCAGAAGAGACCCAGACCGACCGAGCCGAGCGGGCTGATGAAGGCACACGCGGGGGTGATCGCGACGAGCCCGGTGACCGCGCCGGAGGCCGCGCCGAGGGTGGTGAAGGAGCCGTGCTTGATCTTCTCGAAGGCGAGCCAGCCGAGCATCGCGGCGGCGGTGGCGATCTGCGTGTTCATGAAGGCGATACCGGCGAGGCCGTTGGCGGCGAGCGCCGATCCGGCGTTGAAGCCGAACCAGCCGAACCACAGCAGGCCGGAGCCGAGCATCACCAGCGGCAGGCTGTGCGGACGCATCGGGTCCTTCTTGAAACCGATGCGCTTGCCCAGCACGAAGCACAGGGCAAGACCCGCCATACCGGCGTTGAGGTGGACCGCGGTACCGCCGGCGAAGTCAAGGACGTGCAGCCGGTCGCCCAGCCAGCCGCCCTTGCCGTTGTCGAACATGAACACCCAGTGCGCGACCGGGAAGTACACGATGGTGACCCAGAGCGTCAGGAAGAGCGCCCAGGCGCTGAACTTGGCCCGGTCGGCGATCGCGCCGCTGATCAGAGCCGGCGTGATGACGGCGAACATCAACTGGAAGGCAGCGAATGCGAAAACCGGAATAGTTCCGGTCAGCTGGTTCATCCCGATGTTCCGCATGCCCAGCATGGAGAAGTCACCGATGAGCCCGTGGAACGAGTCCGGTCCAAAGCTGAGCGTGTAGCCGTACAGCACCCACAGCACCGTGACGATGCCGAGTGCGATGAAGCTCATCACCAGCATGTTCAGGGCGCTCTTGACCCTGACCATGCCGCCGTAGAAGAAGGCCAGGCCCGGCGTCATCAACATGACCAGTGCCGCGCTTATGAGTACAAAAGCGGTATCCCCGCCGCTGAAGCCGCTAGGCATTCGGCGTCTCCTCGAGTGTTGAGCCGCTCCGTCCTCCGGGTATCCGTCCCGTGCCCCCCGGAGGCGTCGGCTAATGAAGAGGAGATTGGCGGAGGGCGGTTTCGGCCGATGCCTGACGATGTTTCACGCCGGTGACGAAGCTGACAGGAGTGTTACGGCGCGGTGAACAGCCGACCGGGACGCACACAGATGGCTACGCTTGCCGCCGCACAATGACCGACCGCGGAAACCGTCCCGCAGACCTGGCGTGGGGGAGCCGAGTGTGGAAGGTTTCCGCGGTCGGAGCTCGAACCGCCCCGCGCGGGCGCACGGCGGTGCTTCGACGGTGGCTGAAAGACGCTGTCAGACCGCCTGCTGGCGGGTGTACTCGGGCAGTTCCTGGTCGATCCGGTCACGCAGCCGCACGACCTCGGCCACGTCGCGGAACTCGCCGAGCGCCGCCTCTGTGGTCTTGCGCAGCCGGGTGTTGACCCGCTCGGAGCGGATCCGCACGGCGATGTCCACGGCCTGCTGGGCCGAGGACGCGGCGGCCTCCGGCTCCTTCTGCAGCAGGTGGACGCTGGCCATGCCGATCAGGTTGAGCGCGTAGGACCGCTGGTGCTGCGGGTCCTGGGAGAACAGCTCCACCGCCCGCTCCATCACCGGCTGCGCCTGGAGCGCGTACACCTCGCTGCGGCCGGTGTGGTAGCTGAGGTCGCGGTAGGAGTGGGCGTTCTCGGCGTTGAGCTCGGCCTCCGAGAAGAAGGAGATCCAGTCCGGCTCATCGTCACCTGGGCCGATGTCGCGGAAGGAGTCCTCGGCGATCCGGGCGGCGCGGTAGCACTTGTTGGCCTCGCCCAGGTTCGCGTAGGCGCGGGCCTCCATCACATGCAGCAGGGACGTGGTCCGGGGGGTGGCGGAGTCACGGCTGCCATACTGGGCGAGGTGGATCAGTTCCAGGGCGTCGGTGCTGCGGTTGAGGTGGATCATCTGTCTGCACATGTCCGACAGGATCAGCGCACCGAAGGGGCGGTCCCCGGCCTCCTTGGCGGCGTGCAGCGCCAGCACGTAGTACTTCTGCGCACTGGGGTGCATGCCGATGTCGTAGGACATCCAGCCGGCGAGGTGCGCGAGCTGCGCGGTGGTCTGGAAGAGACGACGGGTGACGTCGGCGGGGTAGGTCTCCTGGAGCAGGTCGCAGACCTCGTGCAGTTGGCCGACCACGGCCTTGCGTCGAAGGCCGCCGCCGTTCTGGGCGTCCCACTGCCGGAACATCATCACGGTGGACTCGAGCAGCGCGAGTTCGGGCGCCGAGATCCGGCCGGTGGGCTGGCGGCCGTTGCGGGCCGCGGTGATGGCGGAGGTGGGCAGGCCGCCGGGGGCGGGAGCGAGCCAGCGCTGCATCGGTTCGATCAGCGCGGAGCCCGCGGTCAGCGCGAGCGAAGTGCCGAGGAAGCCCCGGCGGTTGAGCATCAGGTCACTGCGCGAGTAGTCGGAGATCAGCTGGACCGTCTGGCTGCCGTTCCACGGGAGGTCCACCCCGGACCCCGGCGTCAGGTTGGGCACGGCCCGCAGTCCGAGGTCCTCGATCGCGACCAGCGAGCCGAAGCGCTCGGAGAAGAGATCGGAAAGAATCTTCGGAATCGGCTCGCGCGGATTCTCGCCGTCCAACCAGCGCCGCACCCGGGAGGTGTCGGTGCTGATGTGGCTCGCGCCGATCTGGCGGGCCCGCCGGTTCACCTGGCGGGCCAACTCGCCCTTGGACCAACCGCTTCTGACGAACCATGCCGTCAACTGCTCATTGGGTTGCTTCTCGCCCACCGGAACGCCCCCATCCCGGGCTAACCCCGCTGCCGTGCCCGCAACCGCCCCGAGAACCGGGGCGTCCGGGCCTGAAACCAGCCGATGATCCGTCAGAGGTCCGACCCCGCCTGCTGGTTGCCGCTGGCATACCCACGGGGACGATGAATCACCTTGCTGTGAAGCGAACGTAGCGCGCTTTCCGCCATCCAGGGGAGTTCGCCCGGGGAAACGCCACCTTTCGCCACCCCTGGGAGTGAACCTCTGGCATATCCCGCGCGCTTCACTGGATCTCGGGCGGCCCGTTCGGACGCCACGCGCCCGGACCACCACCGCTCGCTCACGGATACGACCATCCCCCATTCGGGCCGTCCGGGCAACGAGATCGGCAATTCACCCTCCATCGGGGGGCGCACAACCATTAACTGCACGCCCCCGTAAGGACGTGCGCTCCAAACCGCGCTCTGCGGCGTAACCATCGGTACCCCTTTCAGGTTGGTGGTGAGTGGACTTGGACATCCTGTTCGGCAACCCGATCTTCGGCGGCGGCCGGTCACTCGGCCTGCGCGGGCGCGCCCGCGCCACCCGGTGCCAGACCGCGGCCGAGTACACCCAGCGCTGGGGCTGGACCGCGGCCCTGGTCGAGGCCCCCGCCGGGGCCGCGGACTGCGACGAGCTGCCCCCGGGCACCGGCCCCGCCGAGGTCCGCTCCGCGTGGCTGCGCCGTCCCGAGGCCGAGCTCCGGCTGCTCACCGGCGTCGCCTTCGATGTGCTCGACGTCCCGGAGGCCGTCGGCGTGCAGGCGCTGGTGCGGCTGGAGCGGATGGGTGTCAGGCCGGGTCCGGTCCTGGTCGCCCCCGGAATCTCGGGCCGACGGGCACTGTTCCTGGTCGCCCCGCACACCGCCGAGGCGCTGCCCGACCTGCTCTACAAGACGGGATGGGACGACGCCGAGCTCGACCTGGCCTGCCACGGCTCGGGCTCGTCGGTCCCCGCGCCACCCACGCCGCTGACCCGGTGGCTGCGCCGGCCCACACTGGAGACCGCAGCCCGGCCGCCCGAGGCGCGGCTGCTCCTCGGCACCCTGGCCTACGCCTGCCATCGAGGGGTCGCGGAGCTCGTCGGCAGGCACTGAGCCGGTCCTGCGCCGGTCCCGAACCGCTCCTGAACGCAGCGCAGCCGCCACTCCCTGGGGGGTGACGGCTGCGGCCCGGCTTCCCTACTCGATGAGCGCGTCCACAAAGCCCGCGGGGTCAAACGGCGCCAGATCGTCCGCGCCCTCCCCCAGGCCGATCAGCTTCACCGGGACGCCCAGCTGGCGCTGCACCGCGACCACGATGCCGCCCTTGGCGGTGCCGTCCAGCTTGGTCAGCACGATGCCGGTGATGTCCACGACCTCGGCGAAGACCTTCGCCTGCACCAGGCCGTTCTGGCCGGTGGTGGCATCCAGGACCAGCAGCACCTCGTCCACCGGGCCGTGCTTCTCCACCACCCGCTTGACCTTGCCGAGCTCGTCCATCAGACCGGTCTTGGTGTGCAACCGCCCGGCGGTGTCCACCAGCACGGTGTCAGCGCCCTCCGCGATGCCCTGCTTGACGGCCTCGAAGGCCACCGACGCCGGGTCGCCCGCCTCCGGGCCGCGGACGGTGTGGGCGCCGACGCGCTCGCCCCAGGTCTGCAGCTGGTCGGCGGCGGCGGCGCGGAAGGTGTCGGCCGCGCCGAGCAGTACCTTTCGGCCGTCGGCGACCAGGACCCGGGCGAGTTTGCCAGTGGTGGTGGTCTTGCCGACGCCGTTGACGCCGACGACCAGTATCACGGCGGGACGCGGCGGCTCCTCGTCCTCGTGCCTGGCGGTGTGCAGGGTGCGGTCCAGCGAGGGGTCGATCAGCGTGATCAGCTCCTCGCGGAGCAGCGCACGCAGCTCCTCCGGGGAGCGCGTGCCGAGGACCTTTACGCGGGTGCGCAGGCGCTCCACCAGTTCCTGGGTCGGCGCGACGCCGACGTCCGCGGTGAGCAGGACCTCCTCGATCTCCTCCCAGGTGTCCTCGTCGAGGCGGTCCCGCGAGAGCAGCGCCAGCAGGCCCTTGCCCATGGAGTTCTGCGAGCGCGACAGGCGCGAGCGGAGGCGGACGAGGCGCCCCGCGGTGGGCTCGGGGACCTCGAGGACCGGCGCCTCGGCGAGCACGGCCGAATCCGGCTCGGGCTCGGCCTCGGTGGGGGCCGGCGGGAGCGGGACCTCCTCGAGGGTCCGGACCGGGGCCTCCTGAGGGGGCGCCGCTTCCTCACCGACGTGCGGTTCCTCGAGCTGCGCCGGTGGCTGGGTCGGAGGCAGTTGCTTGCGCCGTCTGCCGGTGACGACGAGACCGGCGGCGGCTCCGAGGAGGACCACCGCGATGACTACGGCAAGGATCACGTATTCCATAACCCGACCAGTATCCCTGAGCCCGGGCGCAGGATGTGGACATACGGTCACCCGCCGCCCACGGGTACGGACCGGGCCCGCGCGAAAAACTCCGGGGAACCGTCCGGGGCCGGGCGGGCATGACGACCGTCATGGTTCATTCCCTGCGCGCCGCCGTCCGCTACCGGCCGCGGTTGCTGCGCGCGCTGCGGGCGGCGGGGCGACCGGTCGTGGCCGGATTCACACTGGTGCTGCTGGTCGATGCCGTCGCCCCGGCCGCGACCGCCGCCGTGCTGGCGCTGCTGGTCGGCAGACTCGACCGGAGCGGTGCCAGAGCGGGCGCCAGAGTCGGCGTCATTCCGGCAGAACCTCGGCCGGAGCGACGGCCTCCTCCTCGTGCGTCTGTTGCGCGGGCAGGATCCGGCGCGGCGGTCGCCGGGGTTCGTCGCGCAACCGCTGGCTGATCACCTGGGAGATGCCGTCTCCGCGCATGGAGACGCCGTAGAGGGCGTCCGCACACTCCATGGTCAGCTTCTGATGGGTGATCACGATCAGCTGGGAGCTGTCACGGAGTTCCTCCATGATCGCGATCAGTCGGCGCAGGTTGGTCTCGTCCAGGGCCGCCTCGACCTCGTCCATGACATAGAACGGGCTGGGGCGGGCCTTGAAGATGGCCACCAGCAGGGCGACCGCGGTCAGCGAGCGCTCGCCGCCCGACAGCAGTGACAGCCGCTTGACCTTCTTGCCCGGTGGGCGGGCCTCGACGTCGATTCCGGTGGTGAGCATATTGTCCGGATCGGTGAGGACCAGCCTGCCCTCGCCGCCGGGGAAGAGCCGTGAGAAGACGCCCTCGAACTGCTGCGCGGTGTCGTGGTAGGCCGCGGTGAAGACCTGTTCGACCCGCTCGTCGACCTCCTTGACCACGGTGAGGAGGTCCCGGCGGGTGTTCTTCAGATCCTCCAGCTGCTCGCTGAGGAACTGGTGCCGCTCCTCCAGCGCCGCGAACTCCTCCAGCGCCAGCGGGTTGACCTTGCCGAGCTGCGCGTACGCCCGCTCGGCGGCCCGCAGCCGCTTCTCCTGCTCGGCGCGGCGGTAGGGTCGCGACTCCGGCTCGGCCCGCTCCCCCGCGCTCCGGACCGCCTCGGGATCGGCCTCGGGGTCGGCAGCGGGGTCGGCCTCGACCGCGAGCGAGGGCGGCACGAGCTGGTCCGGGCCGTACTCGGCGAGCAGGCCGTTCGCCTCGATGCCGTGCTCCTCCAACGCCTTCGTCTCCAGTTGCTCGATCCGCAGCCGCTTCTCGGCGCGCAGCACCTCGTCGCGGTGGACCGAGTCGGTGAGTTTGTCCAGCTCCGCCTTGAGATCGCGGCTGCGCACCCGTTCCTGGGCCAGCTCGGTGTCGCGGGCCCCGCGCTCCTGTTCGGCCTGCTCCTTCTCGGCCGCGGCGTTGAGCAGGGAGGCTTCGATGAAGCCCAGCAGCTGCCTGCTGCCCTCGGCGACAGCGGTGGCGACCCCCGCCTCGTGTCGCAACCGCTGCTGCCGAGCGGCGGCCCTGGCCCGCGCCTCGCGCTCGGCTCTGGCGCCCCGGTCCAGCGAGTCGGCCCGTCCGGCGAGTCCGCGTACCCGCTCCTCGTGCGTGCGGACGGCGAGGCGCGCGTCCATCTCGGCCTGGCGCGAACGCGCCGATTCGTCGTTCAGCCGGTCCCTGGCCGCGGTGTCGGGCTCTTCCTCGGTGGGCATCTCCTCAGCGACCAGCAGCCGTTCGGAGAGCTCGGCGAGCTCGGCGGCGGCCTGATCCACTGCGGCCTCGGCCTTGGCCGCCGCGGCGGCGAGACGTTCCGCCTCCCCAGCCGCACCGCGTGCCTGCCCGCCGAGCCGGCCGAGTTGCTGGGCGACTGCCGACTTCTCCTTGTCCGCGGCGCGCCGGCGCGCCGCGAGTGTCTCCGCCTCGGCGGCGAGGTCCTTGCGGCGCGCCGTCGCCTGCTCCAGCGTGTCCGCCAGCGCGTCGCGGCGTCCGGCCAGCTCGGCGAGGGCCGAGGCCGCCTCGTCCACGGCGGCCTGGGTCTCCAGCAGGCTGGGCGCACCCGCCGAGCCGCCGTAGGCGAAGCCCTGCGCGAGCAGATCCCCCTCGGCCGT
This sequence comes from Streptacidiphilus sp. MAP12-16, assembly GCF_041262165.1. Classification (NCBI taxonomy): domain Bacteria; kingdom Bacillati; phylum Actinomycetota; class Actinomycetes; order Kitasatosporales; family Streptomycetaceae; genus Streptacidiphilus; species Streptacidiphilus sp. MAP12-16. Next base: position 130,216 of record NZ_JBGCBY010000016.1, on the reverse strand, counting down.
GACGGCGGTCAGCTCGGGACGCTCGGCGACCAGCGCCTCGGCCTCGGCCAGGGTTTCGACGAGGACGTAGCCACGCAGCAACCCGCGCACCGCGCCGACGACCTCGGCCGGCCCGTCGATCACGTCGACCGCTCGCACCCCGACCACGGCGGCACCGAACCCGGCGTCGCCACCGGCGCCGCCGACGCCGCCGACGCCACCATCGCCCCCGGCGCCGTCGCCCGCGGAGGCGATGAGCAGACCCGCCCGGCCCGCGTCGTCCTTGCGGAGCAGCCGCAGCGCTTCCACCGCCGTGCTCACGCCGTCCACCGCGACCGCGTCGGCCGCGTGACCGAGCGCCGCCGCGACTGCGGCCTCCGCGCCAGGGCGCACCCTCAGCAGCGAGGCCGCCGGGCCGAGTACCCCGCCCAGCCGCTCCCCCGCCGCCAGCAGCGCTCCCGTGCCGTCCTTGCGCCGCAGGCCCAGCGCGAGCGCCTCCCGACGCGCCGTCAGTGCGGCGCGCTCCCGCTCCACCGCGGCCAGCTCCTCCCGGGCACGGGACTGCGCCTCCTCGGCTCCGGCCAGCGCCGCCCTGACCTGACCGAGCTGCTCCTCAGCCTCCTCGTCGCCTGCGTCCAGAGCGTCGACCTGCGCCTTGAGCAGCTCGTACTCCTCGGTCGCCGAAGCAGCGCGCTCGCTCGCGGCATCCCGTGCCTCGGCCAGCCGGCCGATCTCTTCGCCCGCGCCGACCGCGCGCGAGCGGGCGGCGGCCACCTTGCCCTGGAGCCGGGCCAGGCCCTCGCGTCGGTCGGCGAGGGCCCGCGCGGCGGCGCGCAGCCGCTGCTCCTCCTGCGCGAGCTGGTGTTCGAGCTCGGCCCGGCGCTCGACCGTCTCGGCGAGCGTGTACTGGGCCTCCTCCAGCGCTTCCTTGAGCTCGGCCTCCTCGGCGCGGATGCGGGCGGCTTCGCGCTCCATCTCCTCGGGGTCGCGTCCCCGCCGCTCCTCCGTCTGCGGGTTCTGCGCGTGCCGGACCCGGGCCTCGGCGAGGCCGACCGTGCCACGCACCCGCTCGGCCAGGGAGGAAAGCGCGAACCAGGTCTGCTGCGCCTGCTCGACCCGCGGGCCGAGCTGCGCGATCTGCGCCTCCAGGACGGCTTCACGCTGCTGCAGCGCTGCCAGCTCCTCCTCGACGCCGGAGCGGCGCAGTCGCAGCGCCAGCTCGTCGGCGACCTCCTCCTCGACGGCCCGGCGCAGCGTCACCAGGTCGTCGGCGAGCAGCCGCAGCCGGGCGTCGCGCAGGTCCGCCTGGATCGTGGCGGCACGGCGGGCGATCTGGGCCTGCCGTCCCAGCGGTTTGAGCTGCCTGCGCAGCTCGTTGACCAGGTCCTGGACCCGAGTGAGGTTGGCCTGCATCGCATCCAGCTTCCGCAGCGCCTTCTCCTTGCGCTTGCGGTGCTTGAGCACGCCCGCCGCCTCCTCGATGAAGGCGCGCCGACCCATCGGGTCGGCGTGGAGCACTGAGTCGAGCTGGCCCTGGCCCACGATGACGTGCATCTCCCGGCCGATGCCGGAGTCGGAGAGCAGCTCCTGGATGTCGAGGAGTCGACAGGTGGTCCCGTTGATGGCGTACTCGCTGCCACCGTTGCGGAACATGGTCCTGGAGATCGTGACTTCGCTGTACTCGATCGGGAGCGCGCCGTCGGTGTTGTCGATGGTCAGGGCGACCTCGGCGCGGCCGAGCGGGGTGCGCCCGGTGGTTCCGGCGAAGATGACGTCCTCCATCTTGCCGCCGCGCAGGGACTTGGCTCCCTGCTCGCCCATCACCCAGGAGAGGGCGTCGACGACGTTGGACTTGCCGGAACCGTTGGGGCCGACGACGCAGGTGATCCCCGGTTCAAAGCGCAGCGTGGTCGACGAGGCGAAGGATTTGAACCCGCGCAGCGTGAGGCTCTTGAGATGCACACCTTGACCTTCCGCCGACGACCGCTGACAACCTCTTGCAGACCGGAACTCTATCCGGGGGCAGCGTTGGGGGCGGGGGACGCTCGACCGGGTTTCACCTGCGAGGAGACAGGGCATCCCAGGAACAGGGGGTAACCGGACCCACCGGGGGTGATGACGGGGGCATGACGGGCGCAATGACCGCAATGACCGCAATGACGAAGGGACGCCGCATCGGGCGTCCCTTGCACGATCTGTGAGCGGTCTCCGCCACCGGATCCGGACCAGTCCAGGTTTGTGCGGACTAAGGACTGGCGTGGGGATCAGGAGTAGGCGGGAACCGGCTGGGGTACGTCGATGCTGCGGAGCAGCTGGTCGTGGTCCGCGACGGCAGACAACGCGTCGTTCTCAGCCTGCATCCGCACGAGCTCGGATTCCAGGTCCTGGACACGCTGCTGGAGACGTCGCATCTCGGAGAGCACGCGCGGGTCGGGGCCGCCGACGTAACCGAGAAGCGCCTTTGCCATGATGGATGGTCCTCCACGCTGAGTGACCGACCGATGAAGGTGGGGTCGTGGTTTGGGGTACGCACTCGGGAGCAGCCCTCGCAAGGCTCTACGGGGCCGAAAGCCTTGGGCTGCACGTGCGAGTGCGCGGGCTTCCAGCGTCTCACCAAACGCGAAAAGGGTCAACACGATCACAGCGTGCTACCTGGACCGCGTCGCCGGGCAGCGGTTTCGTCACGCTGCGGGCCGTGGTCCAGCTGTGGTGTCACCGGCGTGACGACCAGTACCCGGTCGATCACTGCTCGGTGCGGAGTTAACCACGGTCCGGACCAGAGCGCAACCACTTGACAGCGGCACATGCGACGGCACCAGCGCTCCCGGCCGTGGACCCGGGGCGTGCTCCGGTCAGCGGATCGCGAAGCTCGGATAGCCGTCGTCGGATTCGCCCCATATCTCCGTGACCCCGTCGACCCGGCCGGGCGTGTCGCCGTGACGGAGCAGGTCCAGCAGTTGCTCGCACTGCTCCCTGGTGCCCTCGGCCACCACCTGGACCCTGCCGTCACCGAGGTTGGACGCGTAGCCGAGCAGGCCGATCTCCAGCGCGCGTGACCGGGTCCACCAGCGGAACCCGACCTGCTGCACCGCGCCGCGCACCCACGCGGTCATCCGGACATCCTCGCTCATGGCCCTGAGTCTCTCATCACCCTTTGCGCACACTTTCCCCCACGCCGCACCCCTCATGCCCTACGCTCCTCCTGCGCTCACCCGTACGGGTGAGCGATGAGGCAACCGTCCGGTCGGGGGGCCAGGGAGGGACCGCACCAACCATGCCCCGTCACGCGCAGACCCGCGAAGCCGCAGCCGGCGTCCCGGCCGCAGCGCCCCCCTCGCACCGCAGGCAGTCCCGCAGCGAGCAGTCGCGCCGCGAGGAGTCCAGCCGCGAGGAGACACGCCGCGGGGAGTCGCACCGCAGGCAGCCCGCGCCGAGCAGGCGCCGCCCGAGCCGTGTGCCCAGGACCGCGCTCGCGGTGTGCTGCACGGCACTGGCAGCGGGCGCCGGCGGCATCTTCAGCGGCGTGCTGCCGCTGCCGCCCGGAGTGCCGGCGAGCGTGGTGGTGGCCGGTGACCCGGCGGGCCAGAAGGCGGTCGCCTCGCAGGTTCCCGCCGGTGCGGGCGCGCCAGTCGCCGGTCGTACGCCCGGCCGGAACCCGGGCGGCGGGGGCGGCGGACACGGCAGTGCCCGTCCGACGCCGTCGGCCCGGACCAGCCCCACGGCCGCGCCGACCCCGACCCCTTCCCCCTCGGCCACCACCGCCGCACCCTCCGCCTCCGCCACGGCGCCCTCCACCGCGCCCTCCGCTTCAGCAACCGCGAGCCCGGTGGTGGGCACCGCCGCGGACCAGGTGCTCGCCCTGGTGAACGCGCAGCGGGTCCAGCACGGCTGCGCGGCCCTCACCGCGTCCGCACCGCTCACCGCCCTCGCGCAGGCCTTCAGCGTCGAGATGGACGTCCGCAACTTCTTCGACCACACGGACCCGGACGGCAAGACCCCCTGGGACCGGGCCAAAGCGCTCGGGATAACGAACCTGGGCGGCGAGAACATCGCCATGGGCCAGCAGACGCCGGACGAAGTAATGACCACCTGGATGAACAGCCCCGGCCATCGGGCCAACATCCTCAACTGCTCCTACCACTCCCTGGGCGTGGGCGTGCAGTTCGCCACCGGTGCAGGCCCCTGGTGGACCCAGGACTTCGGCTTCTAGCCCGGTCTAGCCGGTGAACGGGGCGGACCGCCAGGGCAGGCGTCAGCGGGCGCGGGGCAGGCGCTGGCAGCGGGGGCAGAAGTAGCTGGAGCGGTTCATCCACGGCGCCCGCCGGATCGGCGTGGCGCAGCGGTTGCAGGGCTCGCCCTCGCGGCCGTAGGCGTCCAGGGTGCGGGAGAAGTAGCCGGACTCACCGTTGACGTTGACGTAGAGGCTGTCGAAGCTGGTGCCGCCCACGGCCAGCGCGGCCGACATCACGCTGCGGGCCGAGGCGAGGAGCAGGCTTGCCTGGGCCCGCGAGAGGGTGTCGGCCGGGCGCTCGTAGTGGAGCTTCGAGCGCCACAGCGCCTCGTCGGCGTAGATGTTGCCCACACCGCTGATCAGGGTCTGGTCCAGCAGCGCGCGCTTGACGCCGGTGCTGCGGCGACGCAGTGCGGCGAGGAAGGCGGTGTCGTCGAACCGCGGGTCCATAGGGTCGCGGGCGATGTGCGCGAGCGACAGCGGGGCCGCCTCCGGGTCGCTGGGGTCGGCGTCCTCGACGGCGAGGCCTCCGAAGGTGCGCTGGTCGACGAAGCGGAGTTCGGTCCCGTCGCTGTCGGCGAAGCTGAACCGGACCCGGAGATGGGTCTCGGTGGGGGCTTCCTCGGGCTGGACCAGCAGCTGTCCGCTCATGCCGAGGTGGCCGAGCAGGGACGTTCCGGTTCCGGGCAGGGGCAGCCACAGGTACTTGCCGCGCCGCTGCGCCGGGCCGAGGGTGCGACCGGCGAGCTGCGCCGCGAAGTCCTCGGAGCCCGCGACGTGGCGGCGCACGGCGCGGGGGTGCAGCACGGCGACAGAGCGCACGGTGCGGCCGCTGACCCAGCGTTCCAGGCCGCGACGGACCACCTCGACCTCAGGCAGCTCAGGCACGGCGCAGCTCAGGCACTGGCCGAGGTGTCGTCGGCAGGCTTCACGGTCTCGGTCTCGGTCGACAGCCCGTGCTTCTCGCGGATCGAGTGCCAGGCGTTCTGCGCGGCCTTCTGCTCCGCTTCCTTCTTGGAGCGGCCGGTGCCGGTGCCGTAGTCGTCGCCGGCGACGCGCGCGGCGGCGATGAACGTCTTCTCGTGATCGGGACCGGACTCGGAGACGACGTACTCGGGGACACCGATGCCGACGGAGGCGGTGAGCTCCTGCAGGCTGGTCTTCCAGTCGAGGCCGGCACCGAGGTTGGAGGACTCCTCGATCAGCGGGTCGAACAGGCGGTGCACCAGCTCGTCTGCGGCGTCGAGACCCTGGTCGAGGTAGACCGCGCCGATGATCGCCTCAAGGGTGTCGGCGAGGATGGAGGACTTGTCGCGTCCGCCGGTACCCTCTTCACCGCGCCCGAGGCTGATGAACGAGCCCAGTTCCAGGCCGCGTGCGACCTGCGCCAGGGCGCGCGAGTTGACCACCGCAGCGCGCAGCTTCGCGAGCTGGCCCTCCGGGAGGTCGGGGTGGATCCGGTAGAGCGTGTCCGTCACCACCAGGCCCAGCACCGAGTCACCGAGGAACTCCAGGCGCTCGTTGGTGGGGAGGCCGCCGTTCTCGTACGCGTACGAGCGGTGCGTGAGCGCACGTACCAGAAGGGCCGGCTCGAGTGTGTACCCGAGCCGCCCCTCCAGGACGGCGTACCCGGTGTCGGCGTGTTGCAGCGCAGACGCTGACATCGTGTTGGTCACCAGCCGATCAGACCGACAGGACCTGACGGCGGTTGTACGTGCCGCAGCTCGGGCACGCGATGTGGCCCAGCTTGGGCTCGTGGCAGCGGTCGCAAGCCACCAGGGCGGGGACCGCAGCCTTCCACTGCGAACGGCGGTGGCGCGTGTTGCTGCGCGACATCTTCCGCTTCGGAACAGCCACGGCTACTTCTCCTGGTTCTCGGCAGCACCCTCACGGGTACCGCTGTCTTCGCTTCCGGCCTCAGATGCGAGAGCCGAGAGTCCCTGCAGAGCCGCCCACCGGGGGTCGACGGCGTCATGGTGGTGGTCCGGGTCGTCCGTGAGCCGTGCTCCGCATTCGGAGCAGAGGCCCAGGCAGTCTTCCTGGCACACCGGCTGCAGCGGCAGTGCGAGCACCACCGCGTCACGCAGCACCGGCTCGAGGTCGAACAGGTCGCCCTCGAGTCGGGAAGCTTCTTCGTCCGCTTCGTCGGAGTCCTTGGTGGCTCCGCCGTAGCGGTTCATGTCGGCGTCAGGGTAGTAGTACAGCTCCTGGAACTCCGCTTCGAGCTCCTGCTCGACGGGCTCCAGACAGCGTACGCACTCGCCCTTCAGCCCGGCCTCGACAGTGCCCGTGACGAGAACACCCTCGACCACCGACTCAAGACGGAGGTCGAGCTCGACAACGCTTCCTTCGGGGACGCCGATCACCTCGATACCGAGGCCCTCCGGCGCCGGGAGGGAACGGGAAACCTTGCGCATCGACCCAGGTCGCCGCCCCACCTCGTGTGTGTCAAACACAAGCGGGTTGCGGTGGTCAAGGCGGTTCAGGGTTTCCTGCTCTCTACGGCGCGCGTCGTAACCACGACTGCGGTGATCTGCTCGTCGGCGACGAACGTGCGAGACGTTCGGGGCAGCCGACAATCCCCGGCGCTGAACAGGCCGGAGAGGTCAGACTACCGGACGAGTGGACCGCGACCCAACTCGCCCCGGCCAGGCACCCCGCCGGGCGCTCTACTGGTGCCCGCCGCCGAGCTCACGCAGCCTGCTGACGTCGATGAACCCGGTGTCGAAGAAGCTGGTCTCGTCGAGCCCCGCCTGCTGCTGGTGCGGACTCTGCTGTTCGAAGACGGGCTGCTCGAAGACCGGCTGGCCGTAGGCGTCGTACGCCTGCTGCGGGACCTGCTGCGGGTAGCCGTACTGGTCGTACTCCTGAACCTGCTGGGGCTGCTGGGCCTGCTGCGGCTGGTAGGCGTACGGGTCGTACTGCGGCTGCTGCGGGACCTGCTGCTGATAGGGGTCCTGGTAGACGCCCTGCTGCGGGTAGGGGTAGCCGTTCTGGTCCACCTCGACCGGCTGCCAGTACTGCGGTTCGGCCTGCGGCTGGTGCGGCTGCTCCTCCGGCGGCAGCAGGCCGGCCTGGGCCAGCTCTGCCGCGACCGCGGCGTGGCGGTCCCCGCCCTGGTCGACGCCGCGGTTGCCGTCCTGCTTGACGCCGGTGGCGTGGTCCGCCGCGGCCAGGTACGCGCCGAGGTCGTCGATGGGGCGCTTGCCGAGGAGCTTGTCCCGGCCTCGGCCGACCGCGTCCAGGGTCTTGCTGAGGGCGGTCTCCAGCGCGGCCAGCTTCACGTCGACGTACTCGTCGACCTCGGGGCTGGGCGAGCGGAACGCGTCCTGGGCGAACTCCTCGCCGTCCTCGCCCTCGACCGGCGCGCCACCGGCCCGGAGCTTCGCGCGGCCCCGGCCGATCGCGCCGAGCGTCTTGGTGAGCACCACCTCGAAGTTCGCCAGCTTGCTGTCGACGTAGTCGTCGGCCTCGCGGCGTTCCTCGTCCGACTCGGTGCGTGCCTCGGCGAGGATCCGGTCCGCCTCGGCCTGCGAGTGCATGGCGATCTCCGTGCCGGAGATCAGCCGGCCGCGCTCGCCCTGGGCCTCCATGACGATCCGCTCCGCCTCGCGGCGGGCCTCCTGGACCACCTGGTCACCCTGCTGGACGGTCTGCTGCGCCTGCGCGAGCTCGGTCGGCAGGGCATCGCGCAGCTCAGCCAGCATGGCGATCAGTTCGGCCTTGTTGACCACAATGGATGCCGACATCGGCATCGAACGGGCGTTCTCGACGGTTGCGGTGATCTCGTCGAGCTTCTGCTGCACGTCCACCTGAGCTCACGTCTTCCACAGGAGGCAATGGACTGGGAGGTACGCACTCTACTGCGCCATCCCGCTACTTACGCTCGGCGATCCTCGCAACGAGCCGCCGGTGCACCAACTCCGGTACGAGATGCGACACATCGCCCCCGTATGCGGCGACCTCCTTCACCAGCGAGGAGGACAGGAAGCTGTAGGTCGGGCTGGTCGGGACGAACAGCGTCTCCACCCCCGACAGACCGATGTTCATCTGCGCCATCTGCAGCTCGTAGTCGAAGTCGCTCACCGCGCGCAGGCCCTTGACGATCGCGGGGATGTCCCGGTCCTTGCAGTAGTCGACCAGTAGGCCGTGGTGGGACTCCACCACGACGTTGCCGTACGGCGCGGAGACCTCCTCGATCATCTGGATCCGCTCCTCGACCGTGAACAGGCCCGACTTGGACTTGTTGATCAGAACGGCGACGTAGACCACGTCGTACAGGCGCGAGGCCCGCTCGATGATGTCGAGATGCCCGTTGGTGATGGGGTCGAAGGACCCCGGACAGACGGCGCGGCGGACGCCTGACTTCTCCTGCACGGCCATACCTCACTCACTCCCGGCTTCGCTGACGGCGGCGCGACCGTACCAGAGAGTAGCCTCGCCGTAACGGCGCTCCCGCAGCGCCGAGAAGCCCTCGGGCCAGGCGAAGTCCCCGCCCCTGGTGCTCCGCTCCACGGTGACGATCGTCTCGTCGGCGAGCCAGCCCTCTGCCCGGAGTGTGATCAGGATCTCGCGCAGGTCGTGGTCCGTCACGACATACGGAGGGTCGAGGAAGAGCATGTCGTACGGCCGGGTCGGCGCCGATCCGGCGATGACCTTCTCGACCTGCCCCGAGCGCACCTCGGCGCCCGGCAGGCCGAGCGTGCGGACGTTCGCCAGGATCGCCTTCACCACCGCGTGGTCGGCCTCCACCAGCAGCGCGCTCGCCGCCCCGCGCGACAGCGACTCCAGTCCCACCGCCCCGGACCCGGCGTACAGGTCGATCACGCGCGCTCCGGCCAGGGAGCCGCGCAGCGACTCCCAGGTCGAGAACAGACCCTCGCGGGCGCGGTCGGAGGTGGGCCGGGTTGCCTCGCCCGGGGGTACGGCCAGGCGGCGGCCACGGGCTGATCCGGCGATCACGCGGGTCATCTGCTGGGTCCTTGCTCTGTGCTCTTGTGCGGCTCGGCTTGGCGGTCGCCCACCACGCTATCCGTACGCGCGGGGGGCGACCGCGCGGAGTCACCCTTCCATTCTTCTACGACCCGTCGACGATCTTCTACGACCCGTCGACGACCGGCTCGGCCGCGCCCAGCAGCGCTGGGGAGGCGTAGCGGGACCAGGAGAGGCAGCCGTCGGGCGGGCAGTACTCGGGGCGGCGCGGGTCGTGGCCCAGCTCGCGCAGCTTGGTGCGGACGGAGTCCGGCGTACGGCCGAAGCGGGCCGCTATCCGGGCGATGGTCTCGTTGTCGTGGAAGCGGCGGACCGCCTCCTCCTCGTGCTGCGGCACCCAGGGGGCGCCGTGTCCGGGGTAGAGCTCGCGCAGCACGTCACGGTCGGGGATGGGCTCGGAGACGTCGGCGACGATCGCCAGTGCGCGCAGCGCGCGGTTGAGCGCGATCCGCAGCGAGGAGACGTCCTCGACCGGCAGCCGCAGCCGGCCGGAGGCGATCGGTTCTGCGGAGTGGCCCTCGCGCCACCCGGTGAGGGTGAGGGTGACCTCGCGGTCGTCCTCACTGGTGAGTTCTACCCGGAAGACCTTGTCACCGAGCGGCAGCTCGTTGAGGTGACGGAAAGCCATGGCTGTGCCCCCAGAGTCCGTTGGGACTGAACGCCACAAACGTGCTGGTGAAGCGGCGTTCTGAACACGTCCATTGTCGCGCGTTGCACTGACAGTCGACCGTCGCCGACGGACCGTCAGCCCTTCTCCAAGCTGCGTCAACCTCTTTCAAGATAGGCCGCGCGATCCGCGTCGAGCAGGCTCCGCAGCGTGCTCGCCAGCGCCGGATGGTCCGTCAGTTCCGGATCGGCCCCGACCAGTCGGACGGCCTCCTCGCGGGCCGCGGTGATGACGTCCTCGTCCTCCAGCACGGAGAGCACGCGCAGCGAGGACCTCACCCCCGACTGCGCCTGGCCCAGGACGTCGCCCTCGCGGCGCTGTTCCAGGTCGATCCGGGACAGTTCGAAGCCGTCCAGCGTCCCGGCGACGGCGTCGAGCCGCTGGCGGGCCTGGCTGCCGCCGGGCATCTCGCTGACCAGCAGGCACAGTCCGGGCGCCGATCCCCGGCCGACCCGGCCGCGCAGCTGGTGCAGCTGGGACACCCCGAAGCGGTCGGCGTCCATGATGACCATCACGGTCGCGTTGGGAACGTTGACGCCGACCTCGATCACCGTCGTCGCCACCAGCACGTCCACCTCGCCGGCGGTGAAGCGGCGCATCACGTCGTCCTTGGCGTCCGGCTGCATCCGCCCGTGCAGCACCTCGACGCGCAGCCCGGACAGCGGTCCCCCGGAGAGCTGCTCGGCGATGTCGAGGACTGCCAGCGGCGGGCGCCGCTCGTCGTCACCGGCCGACTTGGCCACGGCCTTCTCGTCCTCGTCGCCGATCCGCGGGCAGACGACGTAGGCCTGATGGCCCTTGCCGACCTCCTCGCGCACGCGCTCCCAGGCCCGGGTCAGGAAGTTCGGTTTCTCCAACGCGGGCACCACATGCGAGGCGATCGGCGAGCGCCCGGCCGGGAGCTGGTCCAGCACGGAGGTCTCCAGGTCCCCGAAGACCGTCATGGCGACCGTGCGCGGGATCGGCGTCGCGGTCATCACCAGCAGGTGCGGCGGGCGGTCGGCCTTGGCCCGCAGCGCGTCGCGCTGCTCCACGCCGAAGCGGTGCTGCTCGTCCACGACGACCAGGCCGAGGTCGAGGAACTGGACCTTGTCCTCGATCAGAGCGTGTGTGCCGATGACGATGCCCGCGTCACCGCTGATCAGGTCGAGCAGGGCCTGACGCCGCGCGGGGACGCCCATCGACCCCGTCAGCAGCACCACCTTGGTGCCCAGCTCGGAGCCGCCCAGCATTCCGCCCTCCGCCAGGTCTCCCATCATCTCCACGATCGAGCGGTGGTGCTGCTGCGCCAGTACCTCGGTGGGCGCCAGCATCGCGGCTTGCCCGCCGGTGTCCACGACGGCGAGCATCGCCCGCAGCCCCACCATCGTCTTGCCGGAACCGACCTCTCCCTGGAGCAGCCGGTGCATCGGGTGCTCCCGGGCCAGGTCGCCGAAGATCTCGGCGGTCACCGTCTGCTGACCTTCCGTCAACTCGAAGGGCAGCCGGGCGTCGAAGGCGTCCAGCAGCCCGCCCGTGCTGGGGACGCGCGCCACCGCCGGCTGCGCGGAGTCGGCGGCACGTCGCCGGGCCAGGGCGACCTGCAGGACGAACGCCTCGTCCCACTTGAGCCGTTCCTGCGCCTGGATGCGGTCGGCGTGGGTGCGCGGGCGGTGGATCCGCTCCAGCGCGTCGCGCAACGGCAGCAGGTCGCGTTCGAGGCGCAGCGCCTCCGGCAGCGGGTCCGGGACGTCCTCCAGGACCCGGCTGCCGAGCAGGGTGTCGACCGCCTTGGAGATCTTCCACGAGGGCATGGTCGCCACGGCCGGATACACCGGGATCAGCCGCCCGGCGAACTCCTCGGCGAGACCCGCGCTGTCCTCGTCCATCAACTGGTAGTCGGGGTTGGCGAGCTGCCGAACCCGGTTGAAGACCCCGACCTTGCCCGCGAACAGCCCCTGGCGGCCGGGCCGCAGCTCGTGCACGCGGTGGGCCTGGTTGAAGAAGGTGAGCTTCAACCGGCCCCGGCCGTCGGTGACCACGACTTCGAGCCGGTTGCCCTTGCGGCCCCGGAACGGGATGACCTCGGACTTCTCGATCCGGGCCATGACCGTGACGTGCTCGTCGAGCTCCAGCTCGTCCAGGCTGGTCAGCTCGCCGCGCTCGGCATAGCGGCGCGGGTAGTGGTGCAGCAGGTCGCCGTTGGTGTGCAGACCGAGTCCGTCGGCGAGCACCTTGGCGGTGTTCCCGGCGAAAAGGATCTTCAGGGGTTCGTCGAGCGCGGACATCCGGTGTTCTGCCTCCCTCCGGTCACCACAGCTTTACACCAGCCCACTGACAACCGGCGGCATCACGCCCGTTCGACACCGACTCATCGAGCGCCTACTCAATGGGCGCCGACTCAATGGGCACCGACTCATCGAGCACCGACTCAATGGGCACCGACTCATTCGACACCGATGAGCAGCGGCGACGAGGGCTGGTCACCCCGGTAGACCAGGGTGTCCACGACCGGGTTGGCCCGCCGCACGTGGGCGACCAGACGGTCGGCCACCGAGTCCGGGACGCCCTCGCCGAGGATCAGCGTCACCATCTCGCCACCCGCCGCGAGCATCCGGTCGAGCACAATCGCGGCGGTCTGTCCGATCTCACTGCCGATCACGGCGACATCGCCGTCGATCAGGCCCAGCACGTCCCCGGCCTGGCAGACCCCGGCCATGGTCCAGGACTCCCCCTCCGCGACGGCGAGTTCGGCGTAGCGGGTGGCCCCGGCGGCCGAGGTCATCGCGACGACGTCCTCGTCGAAGCGCCGTGCGGGTTCGTGGACGGCCAGCGCCGCCAGGCCCTGAACCGGTGACCGGGTTGGGATGACCGCGACCCGCACGCCCTCGGCGCGCAGCTGCTCGGCGGCGGCGCCCGCCACGGCCCGCAGTTCGGTGTCGTTGAGCAGCAGCACAACCTCGCGGGCGCGTGCCCGGCGGATCGCCGCGGCGAGTTCGGTGCTGGACGGCGGCCGGTCGGGGTCGGCGTGCAGCACGGTCGCGCCGGAGTCGGTGCACAGTCCGGCAAGGCCCGCGCCGTGCACGACGCTGACCACTCCCCGCGATTCGGCGACCGCGTCGGCGCCGGCCGCCGCCGCTATGGAGGCGGCTTCCGCGGCGGCGGCGCCGGCGAAGTGCGTAATCCGGATCCGGTAGGGCCGTCCGGCCTCGACCCCGGCCTCCACGGCCGCGCCCGGGTCGTCCACGTGGACGTGGACGTTCCACAGCCCCTCGCCGCCGACGACGACCAGCGAGTCGCCGAGCGCCGCAAGTGCCGTGCGCAGCGCGGGCAGGGCCTCGTCGCGGGCGTCCAGCAGGTAGATCACCTCGTAGGCGGGGCCGCCCTCCACCGCTAGGTGCACTCCGGAGGGCGTCGGCTCGGCCGCGCGAGTTCCGGCCAGCGCCAGCGGTCCCATCGGCGTGTGTCCGGTGACCGCGTCGGCGAGCGCGCCCAGGACCGTGACCAGACCGCGCCCTCCCGCGTCGACCACTCCGGCCCGTCCCAGCACCTCGAGTTGCAGCGGAGTGCGGGCCAGCGCGACCCGGGCCGCCTCGTACGCGGCCTCGGCAACGGCAGCGAGGCCGGCCCGGGGGTCGAGGAGCTCGGCGGCGCTCGCGGCGGCGGCGGCGACCGTGAGCACCGTCCCCTCGACGGGTTTGGCCACGGCCTCGTACCCGGCGTCGGCGGCGCGGCGCAGCGCCCGGCACAGCGCGGGGCCGTCGGCGGGGTCCGTGCCGATCGCCGAGGCGATGCCGCGCAGCAGTTGCGCCAGGATCACACCGGAGTTGCCGCGGGCCCCCAGCAGCGCGCCGTGCGCCATGGCCCGCAGGGCCTGCGGCAGGGACGGCGCGGGCGTCCCCGCGCCGAACAGTCCGTCGACCTCCTCCGCGGCGGACTCGACGGTGAGGTAGAGGTTGGTTCCGGTGTCCCCGTCGGGGACGGGGTAGACGTTGAGGGCATCGATCTCCTCGCGGGCCTCCCCGAGGGCTGCCAGCGAGAGTCGGCACCAGGTGCGCACGGAGGGAGCGTCTAGGGTGTCCAGCACCTGGTGGTCTCCTTGGGTACGCGGCGCGCGGTGGCTTCCAGGTGAGATTATCCGCACTGCCAGCTGGGGGCGGCGGGTGGCGCCTCGGACAGGTGTGGTGGTCGGGCGATGGCGGGCGGATGCGGAGCAAGCAGTGGTCACGTGGTAGTTTCGTTGTACGGAGTGAGCCGATGTATGCTGCTCCGGTTGCCCGGATCCCTCCGGGCCACCCCTCGGTAGCAGCGCAGTCGCCAAACACCTCTGTCGCTACCACGGCCTCCGCGCCACCGGGGTTGTCAACGTAAGTGCATCTGAAGTCTTTGGAGTGACTCCCGTGGCTGCCAACTGCGACGTCTGCGGCAAGGGGCCGGGCTTCGGCAACAGTATTTCCCACTCGCACCGCCGTACCCGTCGTCGTTGGAACCCCAACATCCAGACGGTGCGCGCTGTGATCGGGCGTACGCCGAAGCGGCTCAACGTCTGCACCTCGTGCATCAAGGCCGGCAAGGTGTCGCGCTGACGCGGTCACCTGAGCCCAGGCTTCTGAAGGCCGGTCCACCTCTCGGTGGACCGGCCTTCTGCTGTGCCCCGAACCGCCGTTGGACCCAGGACCCGTCCGGCCTTACGACCCGGGGAGCGAGCGGAGCCGCCAGCCGTGGTCGACCGGGCCGATGCCCGCGCCCAGGGCGAAGCCGCCCGCGATCGCGCCGGTGACGTACTCCTTCGCCACAGCCACCGCCTGCGGCACGGCCAGACCGAGTGCCAGTTCCGAGGCGATCGCGCTGGCCAGCGTGCAGCCGGTGCCGTGGGTGTGCCGGTTGTCGTAGCGGGGCGCACGGAACCAGTGCTCGGCGCCGTCGGGGCCGAGCAGCAGGTCCGCCGCCTCGCCCTCGAGATGGCCGCCCTTGACCAGCACCCAGGCCGGCCCCAGCTGCTGCAGGGCCTTGGCCGCGTCGGACATCTCGTCCTCGCGGGTCACGACGATGCCGGTGAGCTGCGCCACCTCGTGCAGGTTGGGCGTGGCGACCGTCGCGACGGGCAGCAGCCGGTCCCTGAGCACCGACACCGCGGAGGCGGCGAGCAGCGCGTCGCCGTGCTTGGACACTCCGACCGGGTCGACCACGACCGGAGCCTCGACATCCGCCAGCAACTCGGCGACGGTCTCGACCAGCTCGGCGGACGCCAGCATCCCGGTCTTCACGGCCTGCACGCCGATGTCGTCGACCACGCTCCGGAACTGGGCGCGCACCGCCTCCGCCGGGAGCTCCCAGTAGCCCTGGACGCCGACCGAGTTCTGCGCGGTGACGGCGGCGATCACGCTCATCCCGTGGACGCCGAGGGCGAGCATGGTCTTCAGGTCGGCCTGGATGCCCGCCCCGCCGCCGGAGTCGGAACCGGCGACGGTGAGGACCCGTGGTGGTGCGCTCGTGGTTGTCGACATAACAGCCAACCTATCGCGGCCCTACAGCATGGCCTCCGCCTCGGTCCAGCGGTCCTCGGGGACGGTCTTCAGCCTGGCCACCGCCTCCACGATGGGCACCAGGCGGATATCGGTGCCGCGCAGCGCCGTCATGTACCCGTAGGCGCCCTTGTGGACGGCCTCGACCGCGTGCCAGCCGAAGCGCGTCGCCAGCACCCTGTCCGCGGCGGTCGGGGTGCCGCCACGCTGGATGTGGCCCAGGATGACCGGCTTGGACTCCTTGCCGAGCCACTGGGCGACCTCCCCGGCCAGCCGGGTGCCGATGCCGTTGAAGCGCTGGTGCCCGTAGACGTCGGTGGTGCCGTGCTCGAAGCGCATCGTCCCCGGTTGCGGGGAGGCGCCTTCGGCAACCGCGACGATGGCGAACTTCTTACCCCGGGAGAAGCGCTCCTCCACCATCCGGCACACCTCCTCGACGTCGAAGGGCCGCTCCGGGATGAGGATCCCGTGCGCGCCTCCGGCCATCCCCGCGTGCAGCGTGATCCAGCCGGTGTGGCGGCCCATGAGCTCGACGACCATCACCCGCTGGTGCGACTCGGCGGTGCTCTTCAGCCGGTCGATGGCCTCGGTCGCCACGTGCACGGCGGTGTCGTGGCCGAAGGTGACGTCGGTGGCGTCGATATCGTTGTCGATGGTCTTGGGCACGGCGACGACATGCATGCCCGCCTCGCCGAACAGCTGCGCCGCGGTGAGGGTGCCCTCGCCGCCGATGGCGACCAGCGCGTCGATGCCGAGTGCCGCACGCAGCTCGCCGGCCCGGGCCACTCCCTCCAGCAGCCGGTCCCTGGCGACGCGGGCGGAGCCCAGGACGGTACCGCCGCGGGTCAGCAGCCCGTGCACGTCCTCAAGACCGAGCGGCCGTCCCCGGCCCTCGATCAGCCCGAGGAAGCCGTCCTCGATGCCGACGACGGTGTCGCCGTGGTCGGCGACTGCCCGGTGCACCACCGAGCGGATCACCGCGTTCAGTCCGGGACAGTCGCCACCACTCGTCAGCACGCCGATTCGCATGCACGAAGCCTATGCAGAAACCACCGGTTTGATGTGTTACGTCCCCTTGCCCGATGCGCGCCAGGGCCCGAGAGCCCGGAGCCCGAGGGCCCGGAGCCTGAGAGCAGAGACTCAGAGCAGGGGCAGCGAGCCGGCTGCCGGACAGGCCTCAGCCGCCGCCGAAGTGGTCCCAGCCGCCGACCCGGTCCCAGGGGGCGCCGTCCACCGTCACCGTGCCGGTCCTGGACAGGCCCGCGGGCCGGGTGACCTCGCCCACGATCCGCCAGCGCGAGGGCAGATGGGTGTCCGGCGGGAAGGTGGCGACCAGGGCGTGGTCCTCACCGCCCGACAGCACCCAGGTCAACGGGTCCACCCCGACCGCCTGGCCGATGTCGGCCATCTGCGCGGGGATGTCGAAGTCCGTCGCGCGCAGGTCGATGTGCACCGCGCTGGCCTCGGCCACATGCCCCAGATCCGCCACCAGCCCGTCGCTGACGTCGATCATCGACGTCGCACCGAGCTGCGCCGCGGCAGGGCCGGCGTGGTACGGCGGCTCGGGGCGGCGGTGCGCCTCCACGAAGGCCCGGGGGGACCGGAACCCTCGCGACAGCACCGTGAAACCGGCGGCGGACCAGCCGAGCCATCCCGTCACCGCGACCACGTCTCCCGGCCGCGCGCCGGAGCGCGTCACCGGCGCGCGCCCCTGCAGGTCGCCGAGTGCGGTGATCGCCACGGTGATCACGTCACCCCTGACCACGTCGCCGCCGACCACCGCCGCACCCGCGACCTTGCACTCGTCCCTGATCCCGTCCATCAGCTCGAGCGCCCAGGTCGCCGGGAGCTCGGCCGGGGCCACCAGGCCGAGCAGCAGCGCGGTCGGCGCGGCCCCCATGGCCGCGATGTCGGCGAGGTTCTGCGCGGCGGACTTGCGGCCCACGTCGTACGCGGTGGACCAGTCGCGCCGGAAGTGCCGTCCCTCGAGCAGGACGTCGGTGGTGGCGACCACCCGCCCGTCCGGCGCGGCGACCACCGCCGCGTCGTCGCCCGGGCCCAGCTCGACGGCCGGGGTCCGTGGCAGCCTGGAGGTCAGCTCCCGGATCAGTCCGAACTCACCGAGCTCACCGACGGTGCCCTGCATCTGTGTCCTTCCGACTTTCCACTGGTCCACTGCTGCCGCTGGTCCATGAGAGGAGTCCCCGCGCGCAGCGTACGCCCTCCGGCGCCGCCGCAGGCCTCCCCCTCGCGGCCCGAGCCGCGATAGCGTTGCGCACCCCTTCTCTCCGATCCGTGGGGTTCTTTTCGATCCGGGGGTTCGAGCAGGGCCTACCGGGGAAACACAGCCCTCGCACGATCTCCGCACCGAGCCGCCGGGAGGTCCACCGTGGTACAGGCCTACATCCTCATCCAGACCGAAGTCGGGAAAGCGTCCGCAGTCGCCGGAGTGATTTCGGACATCCCCGGAGTGCTTCAGGCCGAGGACGTCACGGGCCCCTATGACGTGATCGTCCGCGCCGAGGCCGAGACCATGGACGACCTGGGCCGACTGGTCGTCGCGCAGATCCAGCAGGTCGAAGGCATCACCCGGACCCTGACCTGCCCGGTGGTCCACCTCTGACCACCCTCTAGCATCACGTGGTGAGCACTCTCCCCACGCGACGCCTCGCTCTGCCCGCCACCACCCTGCTGGCTGCCCTGCTGTTGTCCGCCTGCTCCGACGACGGCAGCGGCAGCGTGCACGTCGCCGCGCCGGCGCCCACCGGGACCACGGCCACGCAGTGCGCGGCACTCCAGGCAGCGCTCCCGCAGGCACTCCAGGGGAAGCAGCGCAGGACCGTCTCACCCGCCTCCGCGAACGCCGCCGCCTGGGGGAACCCGGCGATCACCCTGCGCTGCGGGGTCGCCGAGCCCGGCGTGATGGACCCGACCTCCCCGTCCTACGACCCGCTCAGCACCAAGTCCCACGCGCTGGACGTCAACGGGCTGTGCTGGGTCTCCGAGGACACCAAGGGCGGCGGCTACCGCTTCACCACGGTCAAGCAGCAGGCGTACGTCGAAGTGGACGTGCCCGGCGCCTACCACGGCCAGGAGTCGCCGCTCCCCGCGTTCACCGGGCCGGTCCTGAGGACCGACCCGGCCGACGAGTCCCGCCGCTTCGACTGCTCCTGACGCTCCGCCCCGGACGCCGGGGCCGCGAGGGCTCTAGGAGGGTGCTGATGATCTAGGCCGGGCTCGCGACGCCCTGCGACTCCGCTTGCCGCGTTGTCGTCGGTCGCCAACCAACCACGGTTGGCTCCCTCCTCCGCCTTGCAATCGAAGCCGCATGACGCCGCTCCCTGATCCGGCCTAGATCTTCAGCACCCTCCTAGCGGAGGCCGGTGGAGCGCCGGAGCGCCGCCTGGATCAGACGGTCGATCAGCTCCGGGTACGGCACGCCCGTGGCCTCCCACATCCGCGGGTAGGCGGAGATGGGCGTGAAGCCGGGCATGGTGTTGATCTCGTTGACCACGTAGGAGCCGTCCTCGAGCAGGAAGACGTCCACCCGCGCCAGGCCCTCGCACGCCAGCGCCTCGAACACCTCGACGGCGAGGGTGCGCAGCCGCGCGGTCTCGTCCTCGGTGAGCGCGGCGGGAATCTGCACGTCGCTGGAGTCGATGTACTTGGCCTCGAAGTCGTAGAAGTCGAAGCCGTCGCCGACCAGCACCTCGGCCGGCAGGCTCGCGCGCGGGCCGTCCTCGAACTCCAGGACGCCGCACTCCAGTTCACGCCCGACCAGACCGGCCTCGACCACCAGCTTGGGGTCGTGGCGGCGGGCCTCCTCGATCGCGGCGTCCAGCTGGTCCAGGTTGGACACCTTGGTGATGCCCATGCTGGAACCGGCCCGGGCCGGCTTCACGAAGACCGGGAAGCCCAGTTCGGCGATGCGCGCGCGGACGGCGGGACGCTTGGCCTCGTCGGCCCACTCGCGCGGTCGCACCACGGTGTAGGGGCCGACCGGAAGACCGAAGGAGGCGAGCACCCGCTTGGTGTACTCCTTGTCCATGCCGACCGCGCTGGACAGCACGCCCGGGCCGACGTAGGGCACGCCGGAGAGCTCCAGCATGCCCTGGATGGTGCCGTCCTCGCCCCAGGGGCCGTGCAGCAGCGGCAGCACGACGTCGACCTCGCCCAGCGCCTTGGGGACGGACCCCGGCTCGCTGTAGAAGACCTCACCGCGTGCCGCCGGGTTGACCGGCAGGTTGACCTGGCCGTCCGCGGACTCAGCGATCTGTTCGACGCTGGGGAGCCTGCCGTCGGTGATCGCCATCCGGGCGGGCTCGTCCGCGGTCAGCGCCCAGCGGCCGTCCGTGGTGATGCCGATCGGCAGCACCTCGTACGCCGCGCGGTCGATGGCACGCAGGACGCTTCCGGCCGTGGACACGGAGATGGCGTGCTCGGAGCTGCGTCCGCCGAAGACGATCGCGACTCGCGGCTTACGGGCTGCGCCGGCGGCCTCGGCGGCAGGGGCGGCAGCGGGGACTGGGGAGGAGGACTCAGTGCTCATATCCTGATGGAGACTACCGTTTGGAGGTTACGGTTGCCCCTTCGGGCACACCGGTACCGCCGTGGCACCCGTTCGGTGGCCTGACCTGCGCTCCTCCCCGGCCGCCTGCCGAGGCGTCAGCGGCGCTCCGGCTTCGCCGAACGCGACATCAGCTCCTTGACCGCCACCAGCGGGGGCTTACCGCCGTGCACGATCTCCACCACCGTCTCGGTGATGGGCATGTCGACGCCGTGCCGCCGAGCGAGATCCAGCACCGACTCGCAGGACTTGACGCCCTCCGCGGTCTGCTTGGTCGCCGCGATGGTCTCCTGCAGAGTCATTCCCCGGCCGAGGTTGGTACCGAAGGTGTGGTTGCGCGACAGCGGCGAGGAGCAGGTGGCGACCAGGTCGCCCATGCCCGCGAGGCCGGCGAAGGTGTACGGGTCGGCGCCCATCGCCAGGCCCAGCCTGGTCGTCTCGGCCAGCCCGCGGGTGATCAGCGACGCTTTGGTGTTGTCGCCCAGACCCATCCCGTCGGCGATGCCGACCGCGAGCGCGATGACGTTCTTGACCGCGCCGCCCAGCTCGCAGCCGACCACGTCGGTGACGGTGTACGGGCGGAAGTACGCGGTGTGGCAAGCCGCCTGCAACCGCTTGGCGACGTCCTCGTCCTTGCAGGCGACGACGCTCGCGGCGGGCTGCCGGCGGACGATCTCCCCGGCCAGGTTGGGGCCTGACACGACGGCGATGCGCTCCGGGCCCGCGCCGAGCACCTCGGCGATCACCTCGCTCATCAGCTTCGCCGTGCCGAGCTCGACCCCCTTCATCAGGCTGACCAGCACCGTGTCCGGGCCGATCACCCCGGACCAGGCGGCCAGGTTGGCGCGCAGCGTCTGCGAGGGCACAGCCAGCACCGCGAACTCCGCGCCCTCCGCTGCCTCGGCCGGATCGCTGGTCGCGGTGATGCCCGGGGGGAGTTCGAGGTCCGGGAAGTAGTCGGGGTTGCGCCGGTTCTTGTTGATGGCGGCGACGAGTTCGGGGCGCCGTCCCCACAGCGAGACCTCGCAGCCCGCGTCGGCGAGGATCATGGCGAACGGGGTGCCCCAGGACCCGGTCCCGTAGACGGCACAACGGGTCGTCACCGACCGGCCTCCCTTTCCTGGCGCTGCTCGGTCGCAGCGCGTTGCACGTCGTAGCGTACGGGCGGCGCCTTCTCCCCGCGCAACTCCTCCAGCAGCGCGGTGATCCCGTCCATGATCACCTCAGTGGCCTCGCGGAGCACGGGGCCGGTGAGGGGCTTGCCCTGGAACGCGCTGAGGTCGACCGGCGGTCCCGCCATGACCTTCACGGTGTGCCGGGGGAAGGGCTGGAGGCGGCGGTCGCCCTTCCCGCCCTTGGCGTAGCGGGGGATGATCTCGTGCGCGCCCCACTGCGCGACCGGGATGACCGGAGCGCCGGTCATCAGCGCGACGCGCGCGGCACCGGTCTTGGCGGTCATCGGCCACAGGTCGGGGTCCCGGGTGAGCGTGCCCTCGGGATAGAAGGCGACGCACTCGCCGGCGTTGACGGCGGCGACGGCGGCGCGGAAGGCGTGCGCGGCGTCGGCCGAGCCGCGGTAGACCGGGATCTGGCCGGCGCCGTGCAGGATTCGGCCGATGACCGGGACCTTGAACAGGCCCGCCTTGCCCAGGAAGCGCGCGGGGCGACCCGAGTCGTACTGGTAGTGGCCGTACACCAGCGGGTCCAGGTAGGAGTTGTGGTTGACCACGGTGATGAAGCCGCCCGTCGCCGGGAAGTTCTCCAGCCCGCGCCAGTCGCGCTTGGTCAGCAGGAACAGCGGAGGCTTGCCGATGGCCGCCGCGAGGCGGTACCAGAAGCCGTATCTGCGGCGGGCCGCCTTCGTGCTGCTGCCGGGCACGCGCACTCCTCCTTGCACAATCGCTGGTTCCTGACCGTACAAGTGTCTCCCCCGCCCGGACGGGCTGTCGAGGCACCCCTCCCCCACCGTGCAGAATGGCGACGATGACTGCTCGCCACCATCCTTTGCCGGAGCACTCCGTGCGCCGCTTCCCGAGCGTGCCCGCGGCGGGTCAGCGCGCAGCCTGGACCCTGGTCCTCCCGTTGAAGCCGCTGGCGCTCGCGAAGAGCCGCCTGGCCGAGGCCACCGGGCCACTGCGCCCGGAGCTCGCCCTCGCCTTCGCGCTGGACACGGTCGCCGCCGCGCTGCGCTCCCGTACCGTGGCCCGCGCACTGGTGGTGACGGACGATCCGCTCGCGGCCGCGCAACTCGCGGCGCTCGGAGCGCTGGTCGTCGCTGACTTCCCCGCCGCCGGGCTCAACGCCGCCCTGGCGCACGGCGTGGAGGTGGCCCGCTCGGCGCACGGGGCGGGTTCGGTGGCCGCGATGTCGGCGGACCTGCCCGCACTGCGGCCGCAGGAACTGGACCAGGTGCTGACCGCCGCCGCCGCATACCCCAGGGCATTTCTCGCGGACACCCAGCTGGTGGGCACCACGGTGCTCACCGCCGCGTCGGGCACGGCGCTGGCGCCGGACTTCGGCGGCACCTCACGACTGCGCCACGCAGCCTCGGGGGCGTACGAGCTGACGCTGCGCGACGTCCCCTCGATACGGCGGGACGTGGACACCCCGGACGACCTGCGGGCCGCGCTGCGCCTCGGCACCGGGCCGCAGACCGCTGCGCTGGCACCCCTGGTGAGGCTCTAGTGGTGTGCCGTGCCAGACGCCGCGAGCTCGCAGGACTTCCGCGGGGGACCACTAACCTGGGCACATGCAGGCCACCGCGTTCACGTACTCCGCCGACACCCGGAGCGGCTCCGTGCTGCTCGACGACGGCACCCCGCTGCCCTTCGACGCCGCCGCGTTCGACGCGGGCGGGCTGCGGCTGCTGCGGCCCGGGCAGCGCGTCCGGATCGAGACCGAGGGCGAGGGCGACGCCCGCCGCGTGGTGTTCCTGACCCTGCAGACCTTCTGAACGCTGCGGGCCGGAACCGGGAGTCCTCCCGGTTCCGGCCCGCATGCCAGCGCCCTGCGGTGGTTCAGCCCTGCTTGGTGACCCGCTTCGCCGGGGCCTTCTTGGCGGCGGTGGTCTTCGCCGCCGTGGCAGTCGTGGCCTTCTTCGCGGCCACGGCCTTCTTCGCCGTGGTGGCCTTCTTCACGGCCGGACGGGTCGCCGAGGCGGTGACCGTCTTCTTCGCGGGGGCCTTGACCGCGGCGGAGGTCTTCTTGGCGGTGGCCTTGGTGGCCGGAGCCTTCTTCGCCGTGGTCTTCTTCGCCGCCGTGGTCTTGGCGGCCGCCGTCTTCGCGGCGGTCGTCTTCTTCGCGGCCGTCGCCTTCACCGCTGCGGTCTTCTTGACCGCGGCTGCCTTCTTCACCGTGGCCGTGGCCTTCTTGACGGTGGTCTTCTTCGCCGCCGCCTTCTTCGCCGCCGGGGAACCGGCGGGCGGCGCCATGCCGCTCTTGCCCGGCGTGAGCGATCCCTTGGGAGCCTTCTTCACCGACGGGCCGGTCTTCGGGAGCTTCTTCGAGCCGCTGACCAGGTCCTTGAAGCCCTGGCCGGGGCGGAAGCGCGGTACTGCGGTCTTCTTGACCTTGACCCGCTCACCGGTCTGCGGGTTGCGGGCGAACCGCGCGGAGCGGTCGACCTTCTCGAAAGTGCCGAACCCGGTGACCGATACGCGGTCTCCCGCAGTCACCGCGCGGACGATGGTGTCGAGCACAGCGTCCACTGCTTCTGCGGCGGCCCGACGGCCACCCAGCTGCTCGGCCACCGCTTCAACAAGCTGCGCCTTGTTCACGTCTTCCCCTTCGGAAACCCAGTGCCCGGATGATTCTGTTTCGATCCGGGCTTTTCGCACGTTAGGCATGTATATACGGCATTTCAATTACCAAACGGGCGAATCACCCTTGTGTCGCAATGGATTCGGCTTTCAGGGCGTGGGCGGCAGCGGGTTCGCACCGCTGTCGAGGTCGTCCATGAAACGAGCCAACCTCCGTGCCGCTTCCGGGAGATCGCGCTTCGCCGCCTCGGTTACCAGGAGCAACGAACGGGTCAGCGACGCCCGAGTGCCATCCGACACGTCCAGCGCACGCACCCGGGCGTGCGCTTCCTTCAGCCGCGCAGCCACAAGTGCGTAGAGCTCGACCTCCGAGGTCGCTCCCGGTCCCCCGCGAAGGGGATCGTGGGAGGGAGGGACAGACGGGCTCATGGCTTGATTGTGCCACTTGCGGCGAGTTCCGCCCCCCAGCAGCCCCAGTTCGACCTCACCCAGAGTCACCGCAGGCGCGACAAAGGCCCCCTGATCGGTCTCGGACCGGATCAGAGGGCCTCAGTCGGGGACGTTGGTGACGGACGCTCAGGCGTCCAACTCCAGCGTGTCCCGGACGTGCCGCAGTCGTTCTTCAGCCGACGGGCAGCGTGCTCGGCTTGAAGCTGGGACGGGTCGCCTCGTAGGCGGCGATGTCCGCCTCCTGCTGGAGCGTGATGCTGATGTCGTCCAGGCCGTTGAGCAGTCGCCAGCGCACGTTCTCGTCCAGGTCGAACGGTGCGGTGACACCCTCGGCGCGGACCTCGCGGGCAACCAGGTCCACGGTGATCTCCGTGTTGGGGTCCGCCTCGACCAGGACCCACAGCTGTTCCACGGTCTCCTGCGGCAGGATGACCGTGAGCAGGCCGTTCTTCAGCGAGTTGCCCCGGAAGATGTCGGCGAAGCGGGAGGAGATCACGGCCTGGAAGCCGTAGTTCTGCAGCGCCCAGACGGCGTGCTCGCGGGACGATCCGGTCCCGAACTCGGGGCCTGCGACCAGGACCGAGGCGCCCGCGTACTGCGGCTGGTTGAGGACGAAGGACGAGTCCTTGCGCCAGGCTTCGAAGAGGCCGTCCTCAAAACCGGTGCGGGTGACCTTCTTCAGCCAGTGCGCCGGGATGATCTGGTCGGTGTCGACGTTGCTGCGGCGCAGCGGAACAGCGCGGCCGGTGTGGGTGGTGAACTTGTCCATGCGATCAGACCTCCACGGTGGCGCGTACGTCGGACAGGTCGGCAGGCGAGGCCAAGTGGCCCAGCACCGCGGTGGCGGCGGCCACCTGCGGGGAGACCAGGTGGGTGCGTCCGCCCTTGCCCTGGCGCCCCTCGAAGTTGCGGTTGGACGTCGAGGCGCAGCGCTCGCCGGGGGCGAGTTGGTCCGGGTTCATGCCCAGGCACATCGAGCAGCCCGCGTGCCGCCATTCGGCGCCGGCGGCGGTGAACACCTTGTCCAGCCCCTCGTCGATCGCCTGCAGGGCGACCCGGACGGAGCCGGGGACGACCAGCATCCGCACACCGTCGGCGATCGTGCGGCCCTCGACGATCGCGGCGGCTGCGCGCAGGTCCTCGATCCGGCCGTTGGTGCAGGAGCCGACGAAGACCGCGTCCACCGGTACCTCGCGCAGCGGCGTACCGGCGGTGAGGCCCATGTAGGTCAGGGCGTTCTCGGCCGCGGTGCGCTCCTGCGGGTCCTCGAACGAGGCCGGGTCGGGCACGTTGGCGCCCAGCGGCGCGCCCTGGCCGGGGTTGGTGCCCCAGGTGACGAACGGGGAGAGCTCGGTGGCGTCGATGAAGACCTCGGCGTCGAACACCGCGTCCTCGTCGGTGGCCAGGGTCTTCCAGTACGCGACGGCGGCGTCCCAGTCCTCGCCCTTCGGCGCGTGGTCGCGGCCCTCCAGGTAGGCGAAGGTGGTCTCGTCGGGGGCGATCATGCCCGCACGGGCGCCGGCCTCGATGGACATGTTGCAGATGGTCATCCGGGCCTCCATGGAGAGGCCGCGGATCGCCGATCCGCGGTACTCCAGCACGTAGCCCTGGCCACCGCCGGTACCGATCCTGGTGATGACCGCCAGGATCAGGTCCTTCGCGGTGACTCCGTCGGGCAGCTCGCCCTCGACCGTGATAGCCATGGTCCTGAACGGTGCCAGCGGCAGCGTCTGGGTCGCCAGGACGTGCTCGACCTGGCTGGTGCCGATGCCGAACGCCAGCGCGCCGAACGCGCCGTGGGTGGAGGTGTGGGAATCGCCACAGACGACCGTGGTGCCGGGCTGGGTCAGTCCCAGCTGCGGTCCCACCACGTGGACGACGCCCTGCTCGACGTCGCCCAGCGAGTGCAGCCGTACGCCGAACTCGGCGCAGTTGGCGCGCAGCGTCTCCAACTGGACCCGGGACACCGGGTCGGCGATGGGCTTGTCGATGTCCAGCGTCGGGGTGTTGTGGTCCTCGGTGGCGATCGTGAGATCGGTGCGGCGGACCTTGCGGCCGGCCAGGCGCAGGCCGTCGAACGCCTGCGGGCTGGTCACCTCGTGCAGCAGGTGCAGATCGATGAAGAGCAGGTCAGGCTCGCCCTCGGCGTGCCGGACGACATGGTCGTCCCAGACCTTCTCCGCGAGTGTGCGTCCCATCAATATCCCTCCGACCGGCTGCGTTGTCGGTCTACGTCTCGTATGTGCTGCCTTCGGGCGGCGTCCCAGGGCTGCTGATCTCAAGAGTGGCGCAGATCCCAGAAGATTGAACTTGCGTCTCGCGATCTGAGACTGCAATATCAGCGCATGGACAACTCTAGTGGCGTCGGCGTTCTCGACAAGGCTGCTCTGGTGCTGAGCGCGCTGGAGTCAGGCCCCGCAACCCTGGCCGGCCTGGTGGCCGCCACCGGACTGGCGCGGCCCACCGCGCACCGGCTGGCCGTTGCGTTGGAACACCACCGACTCGTGACACGTGACATGCAGGGCCGGTTCATCCTCGGCCCCCGACTCTCCGAACTCTCCGCCGCAGCGGGTGAGGACCGGCTCCTGGCCACCGCAGGACCGGTGCTCACGCACCTGCGGGACGTCACCGGCGAGAGCGCCCAGCTCTACCGCCGCCAGGGCGACCTGCGGATATGCGTCGCGGCCGCCGAGCGGCTGTCCGGCCTGCGCGACACCGTGCCGGTCGGCAGCACCCTGCCGATGAAGGCGGGTTCGGCCGCGCAGGTGCTGCTGGCCTGGGAGGAGCCCGAGCGGCTGCACCGGGGCCTGCAGGGAGCGCGGTTCACCGCGACGGCGCTCTCCGGCGTCCGGCGGCGCGGATGGGCGCAGTCCATCGGCGAGCGCGAGCCCGGGGTCGCCTCGGTGTCCGCGCCGGTGCGCGGCCCCTCCAACCGCGTGGTCGCCGCCGTCTCGGTCTCCGGACCGATCGAGCGCCTCTCCCGCCACCCCGGCCGGCTACACGCCCAGGCCATCATCGAGGCCGCAGGGCGCCTCACCGAGGCGCTGCGGCGCGCCTAGGAGGGTGCTGGAGATCCAGGCCGGAACGAGCTCTGCGGGCGGGTCCGACCAGGGACCGGCCCGCGGGCTCAGGAGGGCGCGCTGCCGAGGAACAGCACGAAGACCCCGTACAGCCCGGACAGCAGCGCCGCCGCGCCGAGGATCACCGCGAGCGTGCCCCGGGAACGCAGCCTGGCCAGCGATGCCGCGAGCGGGAGGAGCAGCGTGAAGGCCGGCATCAGGAAGCGCGCCAGCGGGGGGTAGGGCGAGGCGTTGCCCAGGTCTATGACCAGCAGGGCCGCGCTGTAGACCATCAGCACCGGCGGCTGGCGGTGCACCAGGGTGATCGCGAAGAGCACCAGGTAGCCGGCCAGTGTCATCGCCATCACCGCGTCCGACAGCGGGATCCCGGTGGAGGACTGCTGGTCGAACAGGAGCCTGCCGAACCACTTCAGCGTCGACCAGCCGCCGTCGAAGCCCGAGGCCCACGCCTGCTGGATGTGGAAGTAGGCGCCCCAGGAGCCCTCGACCCAGCCGACATAGAGCATGTAGCCGACCCAGCCGACCGGCGAGAGCATGCCGCCGACCAGCGGCCTGGACCAGTGGATCCGGCCGCGGCCGTGCAGGCAGCGGTAGATCTCGACCACAGCCGCGACACCCACGGCGGCGGTGAGGGCCATCGCCGTCGGCCGGATCAGGCCGGCGACCACGCACATAATCCCGGCCAGGATCCAGCGCCGGCTCAGCACCGCGTACAGCGTCCAGGCCGCGACGGCGGTGAACAGCGCCTCCGAGTAGGCCGTGTTCTCCAGCAGCGCCAGCGGGAGCGTTCCCCAGAGTACGGCGGCGAGGACCCCCGCCCTCCTGCCGTGGCACAGCCTGCACACGGCGTAGACGCCCCAGGCGGCGACGAGACCCGCCACGCTGGAGACGAGCACGAGCGCGGTGCCCGGGCTGACCGGCAGTACCGTCCGCAACCCCTTGGCCAGCCAGGGGAACAGCGGGAAGAAGGCACGCGGGGAGTAGGGGATCCCGTGGGCGCCGATGAACCCGTCCGTCACGCTGTAGCCGTGCTCGACTATCCGGACGTACCAGCCGGCGTCCCAGAACGTACCCAGCCGTTGGAGCGTGGAACGGTCGTGCGACTGCCCGTACACCCAAGCCATCAGCAGCCCGACGACCCGTGCAGCGGAATAGCCGAGCAGGGCCGGTGCCGCGTCCCGCAGAGCGGAGCGCGGGCGGGAGAACGCCAGGCGGGGTGCGGTGCGGCCGGGAGCGGCCATTCGGCCCCCCGGTGGGGCTGCGTCTATCACACGACAAGAAGATAGGCCATGGAACTCAGTCCTTGGGACGATGCCTACCCGACAGCGTCAGTGCGCGCTGGTAGGCCCAGTAGAGCAGGGTGGCGCCGAGGACCAGGCACCAGGCGACGGCCAGGGACGGGCCCGTGCCCAGGGCGAACGCCAGCGCGGGGACGAGGGTGATCGGACCCGCGCCGTACCAGGCAAGGAAGATGAACGGCCCCATGCTGCCCATTCCCGACGGGCTGTACATCAACTCCTGGCGCGACGGCCCACGGCAGGCGTTGACCATCGCCGCCGCCGTCAGCGGGAGGGCCGCCACCGGGGCCAGCCAGACCGCGGGACCGGCGCCCAGCAGGACGGCGATGCCCGCGCCGGCCGCTGCGAGCAGGACGCTCGCGAAGGCCGGCACGACGGCATGGCGCAGCATCAGTTGCCCGTACGGATGGGGCGACCAGCCCGCGCGGCGCGGGTCGTCGGCCTCCACCCTGGCGGGTTCGGCGAGTTGCGCCGCCCCGAGGTAGCCCAGGGCCGCCGCGAGCGCGGTGAGCAGCACCCGGTCCACGCCGGTCGCCTGCGCGGCGGGGCCCGCCAGCAGCAGCGCCGGTGCGGTGAAGAAGACTGCCCGGCCGGTTCGGGAGGGCGCGCGCAGAAGGGCGGTGAGATCCCGCCAGGGCACCGCGAGCCAGGCACGCGTCGGCGGCGGAATCCGCAGCCGCACCCGCCGCGCACGCTGCTCGGACTGCGCCAGTACCAGGCGCGCCGAGCGCAGTTCGGCGGTGCGCAGCGCGGCCGCGACGCCGGCGGCGGCACGCGCCCGCCGGCGCAGGCTGCCGAGCGGGATGCCGGCCGCCGCGCGGAAGGCCAGCACCACGGCGACGACCGTGAGCAGGATCAGCGGAATCGCGGCGAGCCGGCCGCCGGACACCGCGGCCGAGGTCGGGCTGAGACCCGCGAGCGCGGACCAGCCCCACGGCCCCGACCACATCTCGACGCGCTCCAGCAGCACACTGCGGTGCCCCGCCACGGCGAAGGCGCTCTGCACCGCCAGCAGCAGTACCAGCAGGGCGACGACGGGCGACGCCCGCCGTACCGAGCGCGCGACCCGCTCGTACCGCTCCACGGCCACACCGCAGGCGGTCGCCAGCAGCGGCAGGCACACGCCGCCCGCGAGGGCCCAGCCGAAGGCCGGCAGAAAGCCCGCCTTGTCCATCAGGCCGACGGCGACCCCGGCCGCCGCTGCCGCGAGCAGCCCGGGCACCAGTGCCATGGCGCAGGACACCCAGAACCACGGGCGCAGCAGCGGCCCGGGCCGCACCGGCTGTGCCAGCAGCCAGTCGACGGTGGCGCGGGGCGCGACGACCGGGCCGCGCCAGAGCGCGTCCCTGGCGACGACCAGGATCAGGCCGAGGCCGAGCGCGCACACGCCGGAGGGCAGCGCGGCCAGCAGTTGGGCGTCGTGGGCGCTGTAGTCGGCACCCATCGAGGCGTTGGCGAAGACGCCGAGGGAGAACATGCCGCCCCAGGCCATGACGACCATCACGCCGACGTAGACGGTGTAGCCGATCTGTCCGGCCCGCGAGCGGCGATGCGGTGCGCGCAGGGCGCGGAGCAGCTCGAGGGTGTCGTCGGTCCAGTCGGTCCAGTCCGCGGCGCCGGCTGCGGAACCTGCCGCAGAGCCGCCCACGGAGCCGACCACGGAGTCGGCCGCGAGGGCCTGGGCGGTGCGGTCGGCCGGGTCCTCGCCGGGGACGATCTCCTCGTCAGCCACGCTCACCGGGAGTTCCCCGCTCCGCTGCCGCTCCCGGTACCCGGGAAGGCCGTGGGCAGGACGTCCTGCGGCGCGCCCTGGGCCAGCACCACGCCGTCCTCCAGCAGCACCACCCGGTCGGCCACGGCCATCGCCAGGTCGGGGTGGTGCGTTGCCAGCAGGACCGCGACGCCGTCCGCGAGTTCGGCCTTGAGCAGGTCGGCGAGGCGCTGGCGCGCGCCCGGGTCGAGGCGCTGCTCCGGCTCGTCCAGGATCAGCAGGTCGCGCGGACGGACCAGCGCGCAGGCCAGCAGCAGCGACTGGAGCTGGCCGGAGGAGAGCGAGTCGGGCAGCGCCTCGGCGTGCTCGGAGAGGCCGCGGTCGGCAAGGGCCTTGTCGACCCAGTGCAGCGGCTCCTCCACGCCGTGGGCGACGGCGACGAGCGCCAGGTGCTCACGTACCGTCAGATCCGGATAGTAGGCGGAGAGGTCGGCGACGACGGCGAGCCGCGCACGGACCTTGGGGTCGTTCTCGTCGATGGGGACGCCGTCGAGGCGGACGCTCCCGCTGGTGGGGGTGTCCCGCCCGGCGGCGAGCCGGAGCATGGTCGACTTGCCCGAGCCGTTGTGACCGACCAGCGCGACGCACTCGCCCGCCGCGAGGTTGAGGCTGATCGACGCCAGTGCCATCCGGCCGCCATAGCGTCGGCTGACCTGGTGCAGCGCCAGCAGGGGTGGACGTGCGGCCTTCTTGACCTTAGCCATGCGCGCTGCCGGCCTCTCACCACGTCTCAAAACACGAAAAGGCCCTTGCGGGCCTTCGGAGTACTGCGGGTCTCCGTACTGCGGGTCTCGCGGGGTCTCGCCGGGCTGGGGTACCAGGACTCGAACCTAGACTAACTGAACCAGAATCAGCCGTGCTGCCAATTACACCATACCCCAAGGGGGTTCCACGGTCGCCCGCTGAACGCTCCGGGGAGAACACTACCTGACCAGCGGCATGATCCAAACCGGCGCGCGGACGATCCGCGGCGCAGGATCGCCGAACGCAGCAGGCCCCCGACCGGAGCCGGGGGCCTGCTGTTCCTGCTGCTGGTACCCCCGACCGGATTCGAACCGGCGCTACTGCCGTGAGAGGGCAGCGTGCTAGGCCGCTACACAACGGGGGCAAGCTTGGTGATCCTGCTTCTTCGCCTCGGAGAACGTCTCGATCCGATGGAGAGGGTGAAGGATCTGGTACCCCCGACCGGATTCGAACCGGCGCTACTGCCGTGAGAGGGCAGCGTGCTAGGCCGCTACACAACGGGGGCTTGATCTCTGCTGGTCTTGTATCTCTACTGGTACTGCGTACCCCCGACCGGATTCGAACCGGCGCTACTGCCGTGAGAGGGCAGCGTGCTAGGCCGCTACACAACGGGGGCATCAAGACGAATCTCGATATGTGCAAGCCTTGTTCTGGCAAGGACTTACGCTGGGGTACCAGGACTCGAACCTAGACTAAATGAACCAGAATCACTCGTGCTGCCAATTACACCATACCCCATTGGCTGTCCAGGCGATCTTGGTAAGACCCTCTCGGATCCCCCTAGTCCCTCCCGGGCGGCGCAACAAGAAGAACATTACCCGATGGGGGGCATCGCTCCAAAATCGATTGAATGGAGCACTCCGGGCAGCTCAGCAGGCCCGCGCGCCGGGCGTCGCGGGCCTGCTCCCGGCGTTCGGGTCAGCTCCGCACCTGCGCCAGCGCCGCGTTGAGGCGGCGGAGAGTCTCGTCGCGGCCCAGCAGCTCCATGGACTCGAAGAGCGGCGGAGAGACCCGGCGGCCGGTGACGGCGACCCGCAGCGGGGTGAAGGCGAACTTGGGCTTGATGCCCAGCCCGTCGACCAGCGCCTCGCGCAGCTTGGCCTGGATCTCGTCCGGGTCAAAGCCCTCCAGCTCGTCCAGCGCCTTGATGCTGGCCTCGAGGACGGGGCGAGCGTCGGCGGTGAGGACCTTCTCGGCGTCCGTCGGATCGAGGGTGAAGTCCTCGGGGGCGACGAAGAGGAAGCCGAGCATCGCGACGACCTCACCGAGCACGACCATGCGCTCCTGCGTCAGCGGCGCGGCCGCGATGAGCAGGTCCAGCTGGGCGTCCGTCGGGCCCTCGGCCGCGAACAGCCCGGCGGCCGTCAGATAGGGGACCAGGCGGCGGACGAACTCGGCGGGGGCGAGCCTTCGCAGGTGCTCCGCGTTGATGTGCTCGGCCTTCTTGAGGTCAAAGCGCGCAGGGTTGGCGTTCACCCGGTCGATGTCGAACGCCGCGACCAGCTCGTCCATCGAGAAGATGTCCCGGTCGTCCGTGAGCGACCAGCCCAGCAGCGCCAGGTAGTTGAGCAGCCCCTCGGGGAGGAATCCGCGCTCACGGTAGAGGTTGAGCGAGGCCTGCGGGTCGCGCTTGGACAGCTTCTTGTTGCCCTCGCCCATGACATAGGGCAGATGGCCGAACTTCGGGGTGACGCCGGTGCCGACGCCGATCGCGGCGAGGGCCTGGTACAGGGCGATCTGGCGGGGCGTGGAGGAGAGCAGGTCCTCGCCGCGCAGCACGTGGGTGATGCCCATCAGCGCGTCGTCCACCGGGTTGACCAGGGTGTAGAGCGGAGCGCCGTTGGCCCGGACGATGCCGTAGTCCGGCACGTTCTCCGGGGTGAACGTCAGCTCGCCGCGCACCAGGTCGGTGAAGGTGATGGCCTGGTCGGGCATCCGGAAGCGGACGATCGGCTGCCGCCCCTCCGCCTCGTAGCCGGCGACCTGCTCGGCGGTCAGCGCACGGCAGTGACCGTCGTAGCCCGAGGGCCGGCCGGCGGCGCGGGCGGCGTCGCGGCGGGCGTCCAGTTCCTCGGTGGAGCAGTAGCAGCGATAGGCGTGGCCCGCGTCGAGGAGCCTGGCGGCGACGTCGGCGTAGATGTCCATCCGCTGCGACTGCCGGTAGGGCTCGTGCGGGCCGCCGACCTCGGGGCCCTCGTCCCAGTCGAAGCCGAGCCAGCGCATGGCGTCGAGAAGCTGGTTGTAGGAGTCCTCGGAGTCCCGGGCGGCGTCGGTGTCCTCGATCCGGAAGACCAGCTTGCCGCCGTGGTGGCGCGCGAACGCCCAGTTGAACAGGGCGGTCCGGACCAGACCGACGTGCGGGTTCCCGGTCGGGGACGGACAGAAGCGGACCCGGACCGTCGGGTCGAGGGAGTCCGCAGGAGTGTTAGCCACGCTTGATCACCTTGTTGGTGAGAGTGCCGATGCCTTCGATGGAGACGGCGACCTCGTCGCCGACGTTCAGGGGTCCGACGCCCGCAGGGGTGCCGGTGAGGATCACGTCGCCGGGAAGCAGCGTCATCGCCTCGGAGATGTGCACGATCAGGTCGGCGACGGAGCGGACCATCTGCGAGGTGCGCCCGGCCTGCCGCAGCTCGCCGTTGACGGTGCAGGTGATCGCGAGGTCGCCCGGGTCGAGGTCGGTCTCGATCCACGGGCCGAGCGGGCAGGAGGTGTCGAAGCCCTTGGCCCGGGCCCACTGGCCCTCGCGCTGCTGCACATCGCGGGCGGTGACGTCATTGGCGCAGGTGTAGCCGAAGATCACCTCGGGCACGCGCTCACGCGGGACCTCGCGGCACATCCGGCCGATGACCACGGCGAGCTCGGCCTCGTGCTGGACGTCGGAGGAGAACGGCGGGTAGGCGATGTTCTCGGTGGGGCCGACGACCGCGGTGGAGGGCTTGAAGAAGGTCAGCGGGACCTCGGGGACCTCGTTGCCCAGTTCGGCGGCGTGGGCGGCGTAGTTGCGGCCCACCGCGACGATCTTGTTGGGCAGCATCGGCGGCAGCAGCCGCACGTCGGCGACCGGGAGGACCTGGCCGGTGGGCTGGAGCTCGCCGAAGGGGTGGCCGGAGAGGACGTGCAGGGTGAGCGTCTCGGGTTGGGCGGCGTCACCCTCGACGACGCCGAAGGAAACGGTCCCCTCGCTGGAAAACCTGGCGATACGCACGGTGGCTGCTGTCCCCTCGGACTCGCGGATGGAACGGTGGACCGGCCGGTGGGCGGATCCGTGGCCAGCCTATCGGCAGGCACGGCGAAGGCCCTGCTGGATTGCGTCCAGCAGGGCCTTCGGCCGGAGGAGCGTGCGGGTCAGACCGTCTCGGGGACCGGCTTCGGAGCCGGGGCGACCATAAGGTTGGTGCGTCGCGGGTTGGCGGTCTGCTGGGGCAGCACTGCCTGCTCGACGGCGGAGGCACGGAGCGCCGGAGCGCCGTCGACGGGCAGGGAGGCGAGAGTCGTCCGGCGGGGATTGGCCGTCGGGCGGAAGCTCATCGTCGTCTTGGTGGACACGCGGACTACCTCACAGGGGCAGAAGGTCGGACGGTCAGTTGCAGGCAGTTAAATGTGCACCGACAGGATCTCATTCCACACAGTGGCCTACTCGCACTACCTGAAGTCCTGTGATTTTGGTCACTTTTATGACATCCAGGTCCGACAGTTACGACATTGTGCCCTGGATTGGCAACCAGACATATGGAACAGACCGGACAAATTAATCACAGGCCGTGACCCCGGAAAGCGTGCTCCTGAAGATCGGCTGTCCGAAAGGTGCAGTATTCCAAGGGTGCTGGGGTACACACAGTGAGGAGAACGGTGCAGGGAGTAGTCAGAGCGACTACCCAGTGTCGCCCCTTGTTGCAGGTCCGGCACTGTGCTGAAATTCCACGGACCGCCGGAGGCCGCCCCTCCACTGCGCCACAGCCAGCGCCGGGGCCCACTCAACGGCGGCACACGGGCACTCACCAGGGTCTGACCATCAGACCTACGCCCGCCCGAAACTCGACACCGTCCTGTCCGCGTTCTCGCGGGGGACGCCTGGTCCAGAGGTTGCGACGCTAGTGCAGGGACGTATCAAGAGGGGTGGCGGAGGCCCGGGCGACCCGGCGGACCGCGAAGCAGCCGCACGTCAGCAGCCGTCGCCGTCGGAGCTGCCAGCCGACGCCGGTCGGGACGGTGCGGGTCGCGACAAGGGCGCGCCGGGCGGCCGCCAGAAGACGGCCGACGCCGCCAAGGCCCGAATAGGGCGCCTCGCCCCGGCGAGGGTCACCGGAATGAGGCGGTACGCCCTCAGCAACTGGCGCATCCGGACCCGTCTGACGGCTCTGCTGGTGCTGCCCGTGATCGCGGCCATCGTCCTCGGTGGCCTGCGCATCCAGACCTCGCTGCAGAACCAGCAGCAGCTCTCCAAGGTCGCCCAGCTCGGTGGTGTGGCCGCGGCCGCTACCGAGCTCGCCACCGCGCTGGAGACCGAGCGCGACACCATGGCCGGGCGCCTGACCGCCGTGCACGACCAGACGGACGACGCGATCGTGTCGGCCCAGCGGATCAGTGACACCAAGCGGACTCGCTTCACCACACTGACCAACGCGCTCAACCAGGCCGACCTGCCCGGCAACGGCGTCGACATCCTTGACATCGACAAGAACCTCGGGACCCTGCAGGCCATCCGCACCAACGCCTTCCCCAAGGGCGGCACCAGCAGCCTGCAGTCCGTCTCCCAGTACGACACGCTGATCCAGCCGCTGCTGGCGCTCAGCCAGGACGTCGCGCTGGCCTCCAGCAACACCCAGCTGATCCAGGCGACCCGCTCGCTGCAGGAGTTCTCCAAGTGGAAGGAGGACCAGTCCATCGTCCGCGCCGTCATCAGCGCGGGACTGGCCTCCGGCAAGAACCGGCTGAGCGCGGGTGACAAGGCGTACGCGGCCTCCGCGTACACCAACGCCGGCAGCGCCAAGGACGCGTTCACCCGCCTGTACGGAACCGCCGCCGCGACGGTGCTCTACGGCAGCTGGACGAACAACATCAACGTCGTGCGTACGGACCAGTTCTCCAACGCCGCGCTGAACACGCCCGACGACTTCGCGTCCATCGCCACCCTCCCCAGCTTCTCCGACTGGGACGCGGAGGCCACCGCTCAGTTCAACTCGATGACCGCGGACGAGAGCATCCTGGTCACCCAGCTGAACGTGCAGACGACCCAGCTGCGCAACCAGGCCCAGACCGACGCGATCATCAACGCCGTGCTGATCGCCCTGGTCCTGCTCTTCGCCGTGGCCGGCGCGGCTCTCGTGGCGCGCTCGATGGTGCGCACCCTGAGCAAGCTGCAGGAAGCCGCCGAGGACGTCGCCGAGCACCGGCTGCCGGAACTCGTCCGCACCCTGTCCGAGTCGGACCCGCAGGACGTCGACACCTCGGTCGCCCCCATCGGTATCAACACCACCGACGAGATCGGGCACGTGGCCCGGGCGTTCGACCAGGTGCACGCCCAGGCGGTCCGACTGGCCGCCGAGCAGGCCCTGCTGCGAGGCAACATCAACGCGATGTTCACCAACCTCTCGCGCCGCTCCCAGGGTCTGATCCAGCGCCAGCTGTCGATGATCTCCGAGCTGGAGAGCCGCGAGGCGGACCCGGACCAGCTGGCCAGCCTCTTCAAGCTGGACCACCTGGCGACCCGTATGCGCCGTAACGGCGAGAACC
Source organism: Streptacidiphilus sp. MAP12-16 (assembly GCF_041262165.1). Lineage (NCBI taxonomy): Bacteria > Bacillati > Actinomycetota > Actinomycetes > Kitasatosporales > Streptomycetaceae > Streptacidiphilus > Streptacidiphilus sp. MAP12-16. The sequence goes on along the minus strand of NZ_JBGCBY010000016.1, from coordinate 93,439 downwards.
TCCTGGTCCTCGCGGGCGAGGACCCGGGCCGCCGCTGGACCCGCCCCGTTCCCCTGGTCGACGTGCTCCGTGCCGCCGCCTCCGAGGTGGAGCAGTACGAGCGCATCGAGCTCGCCTCGGTGCCCACCGCCGACGTGGCCGGACGAGTCGTCAACGACCTCGTCCACCTGCTCGCCGAGCTGCTGGAGAACGCGACCTCGTTCTCCAGCCCGCAGACCCGGGTCCGGGTCACCGGTCACGCCCTGCCCGACGGTCGGGTGCTGGTCGAGATCCACGACACCGGCATCGGCCTCTCCCCCGACGACCTCGCCGAGATCAACGAGCGCCTGGCCAACCCGCCCGTGGTGGACGTCTCCGTCTCCCGCCGGATGGGCCTCTTCGTGGTCGGTCGACTCTCGCTGCGTCACGGCATCCGGATCCAGCTGCGCCCCAGCGACTCCGGCGGCACCACCGCGCTGGTCATGCTGCCGGTGGACGTCACCAACGCGGCCGAGCGCCGCGGCGGTGCGCAGGGCCCCGGCCAGCAGCGCCCGCAGGGCGCGATGCAGGGCGGCCCTCAGGGCGGTCCCCAGCTCCGCGGACAGCAGCAGCGCAACGCGATGCCGTCGGCTCCCAACCGCACCCCGCTGGGCGGCTCCGCAGGTGGCCCGACGGCCCGTCCGTCGCTGCCCCCGCAGGCTCCGCAGCAGCCCGGACTGCCGCGCCGCGACAACGCGCCGCTCCCGCAGGGCACTTCGCCCATGGGCGGCGCCCCGACCGGGCCGCAGTCACGTCGCGAGCCGCAGCAGCCGCAGCCCGCACAGGCACAGCAGCAGTCCGCGCCGCAGCAGCCGCAGATGCCGCCCGCTGCCCTGAACGAGCCCAGCCTCTGGGCCGAGCAGCCGCAGCACGGTTCCCCCGCCGGCGGTCGCCCGCAGCCCGTCGAGGCCCAGGACGGCACCCTGCAGTTCGCCCGTCCGCACTTCGACGAGGACCCGCCGGCACGTCCGGTGCCCTCGCAGCCGATGCCGCCCCGCCCGGTCGCCCCGCAGCCGCAGCAGTTCCAGCAGCAGCCGGGGCAGTTCCAGCAGCAGCCCACCCAGGCCCAGCAGCAGCAGTCGATGGCACTCCCGCCCGCCTCGCCGCAGGACCCGGCCAACCACCCGCTGACCCGGGCCCTGCCGCCGGCCGAGGCCGGCGCGGGCAGTTCGCCGATCTTTGAGGCGATGGAGTCCAACTGGTTCCGCAGCGGCCGGGCCGACCGGATGCGCGCGGTCCAGGTGTACGGCGACTCCGCGTCCGCCGGACAGGCGCCGCAGGCCCAGCCGCAGCCGGGCCAGGCGCCCCAGCAGCGGCCGCAGCAGCGCCCGTTGGGAAGGCCGGAGGTAACGCAGCAGATGCCGCAGCAGGCCCCCGCGGAGCAGGCGCCGTTCGGCGCCCCGCCGCAGCGCCCGCAGCCGCAGCGCGGCGTGGCCGAGGGCTCGCCCGCGGCCAGCCCGTGGCGGGCCTCCGCCAACGACGAGGTGTGGCGCCGGGCCGAGCAGGTCCGCGAGCCCAGCGCGGGCGGCGTCCTTCCCTCCGGTCTCCCCCGCCGGGTGCCCAAGGCCAACCTCGTGCCCGGGACGGCGGAGTCCGCCCCTGCCGAGGGCCCCCAGGTCTCCCGCTCCCCCGAGGAGGTCCGCGGGCGACTCACCAACCTGCGTCGCGGCATCCAACAGGGTCGCCAGGCAGGAACGGGCGCCCCGAACCAGGGCAACCAGAACAACGGCCCGTACGGCACCAACCCCCAGGAGCGTTGATTCAGATGAGCCAGATGAGCCAAGCGGCACACAATCTGAACTGGTTGATCACCAACTTCGTGGACAACACCCCCGGGGTGTCGCACACGGTGGTGGTCTCCGCCGACGGTCTCCTGCTCGCGATGTCCGAGGGTTTCCCCCGCGACCGCGCCGACCAGCTCGCCGCCGTGGCCTCCGGGCTGACCTCCCTCACCCAGGGAGCCTCCCGGATCTTCGAAGGCGGCCGGGTCACCCAGACCGTCGTCGAGATGGAACGCGGTTTCCTCTTCATCATGGCTGTGTCCGACGGATCCTCACTCGCCGTCCTCGCCTCCCCCGACAGCGACATCGGCCTGGTCGGCTACGAGATGGCCCTCCTCGTCGACCGCACCGGCGACGTACTCACCCCGGCGCTCCGCACGGAGCTCCAGGGCAGCCTGCTCCACTGAACGGCTTCCCCTCACATCACCACCCCGCCGCGGAGAGGCACGACGGACCGCTGCAGCTCAAGGAGGACAGATGACCCCGCCCCAAGGCTCCACCGGTTCGTACGGCAGCGGCTACAGCGGCGCCCAACAGCCGCTGGTGCGTCCGTACGCGATGACCGGCGGACGGACCCGGCCCCGGTACCAGCTGGCCATCGAGGCGCTGATATCCACCACGGCGCAGGCCGACCGGGCAGGGTCACTGCTTCCCGAGCACGCTCGGATCGTGCAGCTGTGCCGTGAGGTCAAGTCCGTCGCGGAGGTCTCCGCGCTGGTGCCCATGCCGCTCGGTGTGGCCCGTATCCTCGTCGCCGACCTGGCCGAAGCCGGCCTGGTCGCGATCCACCAACCCGCCGCCGCCTCCGAATCCGGCGGCACCCCGGCCGTCACACTGCTCGAAAGGGTGCTCAGTGGACTACGCAAGCTCTAGGCCCGCGGCGCCCTTCGCGCCCGCGCCGACCCGAGCCACGACCTCCGCGAAGATCGTCGTCGCGGGAGGCTTCGGCGTGGGCAAGACGACCCTGGTCGGGGCCGTCTCCGAGATCAACCCGCTGCGCACCGAAGCCGTGATGACCTCGGCCAGCGCCGGGATCGACGATCTGACGCACGTCAGCGGAAAGACCACCACCACGGTGGCCATGGACTTCGGCCGCATCACGCTGGACGAGGACCTGATCCTCTACCTGTTCGGCACCCCCGGACAGGACCGCTTCTGGTTCATGTGGGACGACCTCGTCCGCGGCGCCATCGGCGCCGTCGTCCTGGTCGACACCCGCCGCCTCGCCGACTGCTTCCCCGCAATCGACTACTTCGAAAACAGCGGACTCCCCTTCGTCGTCGCCCTCAACGCCTTCGACGGCAACCAGACCCACAACCCCGAAGAAGTCCGCGAAGCACTCCAACTCGGCCCCGACACACCCGTCATCACCACCGACGCCCGACGCCGGGACAGCGCCAAGTCAGCACTCATCACGCTCGTCGAACACGCACTTCTGGCCCGGCTGAGGTAGGCCGGAGCCATCCGGTGCCGAACTTTGCATAACGGTTCGGCACACAATTCCTTCACGGGAATCACCATCGGTGAGCACATGCGCACGCAGCGCCCATTATTGGGAGCGCATTCGCGGCACCTGGGACCTTATGTCCCATTTATCGTCAGGACGCGGAGCTGGCCCAGGTGTTTGGCCCGTACACCACTTACGTGCTGAAATTCCTGCGATCCGCGCAGATCTGTAAGAACATGGCCGCCCTGGCCGAGAGGTTGTTGTCGAGTGAGGCAGAAGCAGGCAGACCCCGGACCGCGGCAGGCCGATTCCTTCCCCGTGGACGGCGGTGGCTCCTCTTGGAGCTTCCGCCACTGGCGCGTCCCCACCCGGCTGACAGCCATCGTGCTCGTCCCGGTGCTCACCGGGTTGACCTTCGCCGGACTACGCGTCAAGGACCAGCTGGACCTCGCCACGGCGGCCAGCCAGAACGAGAAGATCGCCGTCCTGGTCCGCGACTCCTCCACGGTGGTCGACGACCTGGAGAACGAGCGCGACCTCGCGGTGGCTCCGCAACTGGCCGGTATACAGAACGACCCCAAGGTCGCCGCCGCCAGGCAGAAGACCAATGCCGACATCGTGACGATGAACGCCGACGCCAAGTCGGTGAAGAGCGACGACCGGATCAGCACCGAGCTCGGCACCTTCAACACGGCGGCCAACAAGCCGGTCGGCGGTCTCGGTGATCTGCGCGGCAACGGCAACTCCCGGACGAAGAACCCGATCGACACCCAGCAGGGGTACTCGAGCCTGTTCTTCCCGCTGATGGGCCTCGACAACGAACTGACGTTCGGCAACAACAACGTCAACAGCCGCGGTCGCGAGCTCTACGCGCTGAGCCTGGCCAAGGCGTCCACGTCCACCGAGCGCAACCTGATGACCATCGCGCTGGTCAGCGACAAGATGCCGGCCGCGCTGGGCATGGGCGTGCAGGTGGCGAACAAGCTGACCTCGACCTCGCTGGGCCAGTTCCTCCTCGCCGGGATCCCCTCGGACCTGGCCCTGTACAACAAGACGGTGATCGGGCAGAACCTCGATCCGGCCGAGCTGACGCTCATCGGCCTGATGAACAAGCCGTCACTCAAGCCGTCCGGGGTCACCTTCGACTCCTGGTTCCAGCTGGCCACCACCCGGATCGACCAGCAGCGCACGGTCGAGCAGGCGATCACCGACCAGATCGTCGCTGACGCGCACAAGGCCCAGAGCGACGCCACCCAGCAGGCGATCTCGGTCGCCGCCGAGGCACTGGCGCTGATCCTGTTCGCCGGGGTGCTCGCCTACCTGATGGGCCGCTCCATGGTGCGCGGTATGCGCACCCTGCGCGACAGCGCCCAGGACATCGCCTCGGTGCGGCTGCCCGACCTGGTCCAGAAGCTCTCCAAGACCGACCCCGAGCGCGTCGACACCACCGTCAAGCCCATCCCGCTCACCGGGAGGGACGAGATCGGCGAGGTCGCCCGCGCCTTCGACGACGTCCACCGCGAGGCGATCCGGCTGGCCTCCGAGCAGGCCCTGCTCCGGGGCAACGTCAACGCGATCTTCACCAACCTGTCACGCCGCAGCCAGGGCCTGATCGAGCGCCAACTCGGCCTGATCACCGACCTGGAGAACAACGAAGCCGACCCGGACCAGCTGGAGAGCCTGTTCAAGCTGGACCACCTGGCCACCCGTATGCGGCGCAATGGAGAGAACCTGCTCGTCCTCGCGGGCGAATCCGCAGGACGCGAGTGGAGCGACCCGATCCCGCTGGTCGACGTGCTCCGTGCCGCCGCCTCCGAGGTGGAGCAGTACGAACGCATCGAGCTCAGCGGCATCCCCGAGACCGACGTGATCGGCCCCGCGGTCACCGACATGGTGCACCTGCTCGCCGAGCTGCTGGAGAACGCCACCACCTTCTCCAGCCCGCAGACCCGGGTCAGGGTCACCGCGACCCGGCTGCCCGACCAGCGGGTGCTGGTCGAGATCCACGACAAGGGCATCGGCCTCACCGCCGAGGACTTCGCCGAGATCAACAGCAAGCTCGCCGAACCGCCGACCGTGGACGCCTCCGTCTCCCGGCAGATGGGTCTGTTCGTGGTCGGCCGCCTGGCCGAGCGCCACGGGATCCGGGTCCAGCTGCGCCCCTCCGGCGAGTCCGCCGGAACCACCTCGCTGGTGATGGTCCCCGACCACCTCACCCAGCTGCCCCGCGCGGCCGAGCCCGAGGAGCAGTTCACCGTCTCCCGGATCTACGGCGAGGACCCGAAGGCGTTCGCGGTCCCCGACACCCGCACCGCGAGCGAGTACGGCTTCGACGACAGCCGCTACGAGCGGCAGTCGCAGGCCGGGAGCACCGCCAACGGCGTGCCCGCGCCGCGCCCGCTGCGCCCCGGCCAGCGGCGCGACCAGGCGGCGCTGGAGTCCGCGCCCCAGGCAGCGCCCCAGTCCCCGACGCAGCCCCCGTCCCAGGGCGTTCCGCAGGGGTTCGGCGCCGACGGCTACCAGGACTACGGCAACGCCTTCGCTCCGGAGTTCGGCGGCCCGCAGCAGGCCGACCGGTACCCGGGACAGTACGGCGCCCCTGCGCCGGAACCGGCTTCTGCCTCGGCCGGCTACGACGATTTCGGCGACTTCCCCGCGCCGTCCTACCCGGCTCCGGACGCCACGTACGAGGCCGGCCGCTACACCGCCGCGGACTTCGAGTCCGCCGGCGCTCAGGACCCGTTCGCCCGTGACCCGTTCCGGGCCGAGGAGCCGTACGCCGCCCAGGGGTACCAGGCGAACGAGCAGTACGGCCACGAGCAGTACGGCCCGCAGGACCCGTACCAGCCCGAGCCCCAGTACGGTCACCCGTACTACTCGGAGAACGCCCACACCGCCCCCGCACCCGCACCAGAGACGCCCATGGCACCCCCGCCATCCGCTTCCAGACTCCCCTCCTCCCCGCCCGCTCTGCCGCAGCGGCCGTCCCCCGCGCCCGCTGCGACAGCCAACGGCTCGCTCCCCACGCGCCGTCCCGGCCAGGCACTGGGCGGCCGGGCCATCGGCGACCGCGAGGTCGGCGAGCGCCCCAACTGGTTCACCGGTGCCCGCGAGGAGGAGGACGAGCAGACCCCCAGCCTGTCGTCGGCCGCCTCGTTCGCGCCGCCCGCTGCGGCCGAGCCCAGCACCGGGGGCACCACCCCCGCCGGTCTCCCCCGCCGCGTGCCCCGGCAGAACCTGCTCCCGGGCAACGTCCAGGAGCCCAGCACCGCCTCGCAGGCCACCGCACCGCAGCTGTCCCGTTCCCCCGAGGAGGTCCGCGGGCGACTCACCAACCTGCGCCGCGGCATCCAGCAGGGACACAGCGCAGGCGACACCCCCTCCCCCGACCAGCACGGCGGCGCCGATCTCTTCGGCGGCCCGAACCACCCGGAGCGTTAGCAGTGAGTCAGATGTCCCAGGCGGCACAGAACCTCAACTGGCTGATCACCAACTTCGTGGACAACACCCCCGGGGTGTCGCACACGGTGGTGGTCTCCGCCGACGGTCTCCTGCTCGCGATGTCCGAGGGCTTCCCTCGCGACCGCGCCGACCAGCTCGCCGCCGTGGCCTCCGGGCTGACCTCCCTCACCCAGGGAGCCTCCCGGATCTTCGAAGGCGGCCGGGTCACCCAGACCGTCGTCGAGATGGAACGCGGTTTCCTCTTCATCATGGCTGTGTCCGACGGATCCTCACTCGCCGTCCTCGCCTCCCCCGACAGCGACATCGGCCTGGTCGGCTACGAGATGGCCCTCCTCGTCGACCGCGCCGGTACGGTACTCACCCCGGCGCTTCGCGCGGAGCTCCAGGGCAGCCTGCTCCACTGAACGTCCGCAGAACCGGCACCACCGCACGATCAGCAAGAGCCGCAATGCCCCTGTCGCTCCACTGTGAGGAGGAACCGTGACACCGCCCGAGGACCAGAACGGCCAGTACGGCACCGGCTATCCCGGTACAGGCCATGACGCGTTCGGCGGTCCCGGCGGCGGCTACGCCCCGGGCTACCCCGGATACGATCAGGACCAGCGGACCGGTTACAGCGGCTCCCCCTACCAGGAGAACCCGTACCCGGGCAGCGCCGGACCCGGCTCCAACGGCGGCTTCAACCCCTACGAGGGGCGCCCCGAGCACGCGGACGACTGGAAGCACCAGCCGCCGCAGGAGCCCGAGCCCGACGAGGAACCGCTGATCCGCCCGTACGCGATGACCGGCGGCCGGACCCGGCCCCGGTACCAGCTCGCGATCGAGGCTCTCGTCTCCACCACGGCGGCCCAGGAACGGATCGGCTCGCTCCTCCCCGAACACCAGCGGATCTGCAACCTCTGCCGGGACATCAAGTCCGTGGCCGAGATCTCGGCGCTGCTGTCCATGCCGCTCGGCGTGGCCCGCATCCTCGTCGCCGACCTGGCCGAGTCCGGCCTGGTCGCGATCCACCAACCCGCCGCCGGAGGCGAATCCGGTGGCACGCCAGACGTGACACTGCTCGAAAGGGTGCTCAGTGGACTTCGCAAGCTCTAGGCCCGCGCCACCGGCCGCCACCGGAGCCCGCACAACCACCTCCGCGAAGATCGTCGTCGCGGGAGGCTTCGGCGTGGGCAAGACGACCCTGGTCGGGGCCGTCTCCGAGATCAACCCGCTGCGCACCGAAGCCGTGATGACCTCCGCGTCCGCGGGCATCGACGACCTCAGCCATGTCGCCGACAAGACCACCACCACGGTGGCCATGGACTTCGGCCGCATCACGCTCGACGAGGACCTGATCCTCTACCTGTTCGGCACCCCCGGACAGGACCGCTTCTGGTTCATGTGGGACGACCTCGTCCGCGGCGCCATCGGCGCCGTCGTCCTGGTCGACACCCGCCGCCTCGCCGACTGCTTCCCCGCAATCGACTACTTCGAAAACAGCGGACTCCCCTTCGTCGTCGCCCTCAACGCCTTCGACGGCAACCAGACCCACAACCCCGAAGAAGTCCGCGAAGCACTCCAACTCGGCCCCGACACACCCGTCATCACCACCGACGCCCGACGCCGGGACAGCGCCAAGTCTGCTCTGATCACCCTGGTGGAGCACGCGCTGCTGGCGCGACTGCGCTGACGAGCAGATGCCAAGGGGCTGCCGCGCACACCGCGCGGCGGCCCCTTGGCATCTGACGGAGGCTCAGACCGGCTTCAGGCTTACCGGCACTGGGGGTTCTCTCTACGGCTCCAGGCCGGCCTGGATCAGCCCGTAGGTGTAGGCGTCGTCGAGCGCCTGCCAGGACGCGGCGATCACGTTCTCGCCCACCCCGACCGTGGCCCACTCGTCCTTGCCGTCGCTGGTGGTGATCAGCACCCGGGTCCGCGAGGTCGTCCCGTGCTGGCCCTCCAGGATCCGGACCTTGTAGTCCACCAGTTCCATCGCGGCGATCTGCGGGTAGAACCGGGCCAGGGCCGCCCGCAGCGCCATGTCCGGGGCGTTGACCGGTCCGTTGCCCTCGCCGGTGGCGATGATGCGCTCACCCTGGACGTGCAGCTTCACCGTCGCCTCGTTGGCCTGACTGCCGTCCGCGCGCTGCTCGCTGATGGTCCGCCAGGACTCGAGCTCGAAGAAGCGCCTGTGGTTCCCGTTGACCTCGTCGCGCAGCAGCAGTTCGAAGGAGGCGTCGGCGGCCTCGTAGGTGTAGCCGACGTTCTCGCGCTCCTTGACTGTGGCGACGATGCGGCCGATGGTGTCCCGATCGGTGGACAGGTCGTACCCCAACTCCTTGGCCTTGAGCTCGACGGAGGCGCGGCCGGCCATGTCCGAGACCAGCATCCGCATGCTGTTGCCGACCAGGGCCGGGTCGGTGTGCTGGTAGAGGTCCGGGTCGACCTTGATGGCGGAGGCGTGCAGCCCGGCCTTGTGGGCGAACGCGGAGACACCGACGTAGGGCTGGTGGGTCGAGGGAGTCAGGTTGACCACCTCGGCGATGGCGTGCGAGATCCGGGTCATCTCCCGCAACGAGCCCTCGGGGAGCACCCGGCGGTCGTGCTTGAGCTCCAGTGCCGCGGTGACCGGGAACAGGTTGGCGTTGCCGACGCGCTCGCCGTAGCCGTTGGCGGTGCACTGGACGTGGGTGGCCCCGGCGTCGACCGCGGCCAGGGTGTTGGCGACGGCGCAGCCGGTGTCGTCCTGGGCGTGGATGCCGAGACGGGCTCCGGTCTCCTTCAGGACCTCGGCGACGATCGCGGTGACACCGGCCGGGAGCATCCCGCCGTTGGTGTCGCAGAGCACGACCACGTCCGCGCCTGCCTCGTGGGCGGTGCGGACCACGGCGAGGGCGTAGTCGCGGTTGGCCTTGTAGCCGTCGAAGAAGTGCTCGCAGTCGATGAACACCCGGCGGCCCTGCGAGCGCAGGAAGCGCACGCTGTCGGCGACCATGGCGAGGTTCTCGTCCAGCGTGGTGCGCAGGGCGAGCTCGACGTGGCGGTCGTGCGACTTGGCGACCAGGGTCACCACCGGGGCGCCGGACGCGACCAGCGCGGCGAGCTGCGCGTCGGTCGCGGCCTCCCCACCGGCCCGCCGGGTCGCCCCGAAGGCGACCAGCTTCGCGTTCCTGAACTCCAGCTCGTCCGCGGCGCGGGCGAAGAACTCGGTGTCACGGGGGTTGGCGCCGGGCCAGCCGCCTTCGATGAAGCCGACGCCGAAGTCGTCCAGATGCCGGGCGATGGTGAGCTTGTCGGCGACGGTGAGGTTGATGCCCTCGCGCTGCGCACCGTCGCGCAGGGTCGTGTCGAAGACGTGGAAGTCGTCGTTGAGGGTCATTGCCTGGGGGTCTCCTGTCCGGGGCGGGGAGCTTGTCCAGGGACAGGCTCGTGGGCCCCCGGAAGGCTGGGGTGCCTACCGGGGGGCTCCGACTCCACTGTCCACCTTCGCCGCGCGCGCCTTGGTCGTCGGGCGGTTCCTTGTGGGAACGCGCCGGGCAACGAAAAAGACCCCTCGCGGATGCGAGAGGTCTGCGCGCGGGTCTGAGGACACGGTGTCCGTTCCGCGACGGGTCGATCGTGCGGAGCGGTCACTGCGGACCGGCGCGCCTGCTGCCAATAATGAGCGCGAGCGAGGACACGGCAGCAGTCTGGCACAGCGCACGTGGCGCGGACAGTCGGTCTCGCCATTCGGACGAATCGCCAACGGTCCGCGCCCCGCGCACCCCCCGATCAGACGATCGGGTGCATCCAGCCGTGGGTGTCCTCGCGGCGGCCGGTCTGCAGCGCGAGCAGGGTCTCCCGGAGCTTCAGGGTGACCGGTCCGGGGGTGCCGTCGCCGACCGTCCAGTCGCCGCGGGCGGACTTGACCGAGCCGACCGGGGTGATCACGGCGGCAGTGCCGCACGCGAAGACCTCGGTGAGGGTGCCGTCGGCGTTGCCGTCGCGCCACTCGTCGGTGGAGATCTTCCGCTCCTCGGTGGGGTAGCCGAGGTCGGCGGCGATGGAGAGGAGGGAGTCGCGGGTGATGCCCGGCAGGAGCGAGCCGGAAAGCTCGGGGGTGACGATGCGGGCGTTCTCGCCTTCGCCGAAGACGAAGTAGAGATTCATGCCGCCCATCTCCTCGATCCAGCGCCGCTCGATCGCGTCCAGCCAGACGACCTGGTCGCAGCCCTTCTCCGCGGCCTGGGCCTGGGCGATCAGCGAGGCGGCGTAGTTGCCGCCGCACTTGGCGGCACCGGTGCCGCCGGGCGCCGCGCGGACGTACTCCTCGGAGAGCCAGACCGAGACCGGCTTGATGCCGCCGGGGAAGTAGGCCCCGGCCGGGGAGGCGATGATCATGAACAGATACTCGTTGGCGGGGCGCACGCCCAGGCCGACCTCGGTCGCGATCATGAAGGGGCGCAGGTAGAGGCTGGCCTCGTCCTGGGTGGGGACCCACGCCTGGTCCTGGTGGACCAGCGCCTCGACGGCGGCGACGAATGTCTCCTGCGGCAGCTCCGGCATGGCCAGGCGGCGCGCGGAGGACTGGAAGCGCTCCGCGTTGGCGTACGGACGGAAGGTCTGGACGCTGCCGTCTGCGGTGCGGTACGCCTTCAGTCCCTCGAAGATCGACTGGCCGTAGTGAAGGATCGCGTTGGCCGGGTCGATCTCCAGCGGACCGTAGGGGACAAGCTGGGCGTCGTGCCAGCCCCTGCCCTCGGTCCAGCGGATGGTCACCATGTTGTCGGTGAAGTAGCGGCCGAAGCCGGGATTGGCCAACCGGGCCTCGCGCTCTTCTGCGGCCAGCGGGTGAGCCGAGGGCTTGAGCTCGATCTCGATGGGGGAGGTCATGGCGGATACGTCCTTCACCGTGTCGTCATGGCGGGCCGCCCGAACGGTCGTGGAGGCCCAGGGTCGATGGTCGCACTTTCCCCGGCCACTGGGACAGCCACGGGCGCCGAAGCACGACAAAGCGGCCCGGAGGGTGCGTACCGGTGGTGCCGGGGTCACAGATAGTTGCTGACCAGCCGGTTTCGGCTCGCTGTCCTCCGGACCGCTTGCGGTCCTGGACTTCAGGTGACCGGCCGGTCAGCCAGCTACTCGGGCAGCGAGTGCGTCGCCGACCTCGGAAGTGGAGCGGGCGGGCTTGCCGACGCGCTCGGCGAGGTCCGCCGCGACGGCCGCCTCGATCCTGGCCGCCTCGGCGTTCAGGCCGAGGTGCTGCAGCAGCATGGCGACGGACAGCACGGTGGCGGTCGGGTCGGCCTTGCCCTGGCCGGCGATGTCCGGAGCCGAGCCGTGGACCGGCTCGAACATCGACGGGAACTCGCCGCTGGGGTTGATGTTCCCGCTGGCGGCGAGGCCGATGCCGCCGGTGACGGCGGCCGCCAGGTCGGTGAGGATGTCACCGAAGAGGTTGTCGGTGACGATGACGTCGAAGCGCTCGGGCTGGGTGACGAAGAAGATCGTCGCGGCGTCGACGTGCAGGTAGTCGGTGCTGACCTCGGGAAACTCGGTGGCGACCTGCTGGAAGATCCGGGTCCACAGGTGACCGGCGTGGACCAGCACGTTGTTCTTGTGGACCAGCGTGAGCTTCTTGCGGGGGCGCGCCTGGGCCCGGGCAAAGGCATCGCGGACGACGCGCTCGATGCCGAAGGCCGTGTTCAGGCTGACCTCGGTGGCGATCTCCTGCGGGGTACCGGTGCGCAGGGTGCCGCCGTTGCCGACGTACGGGCCCTCGGTGCCCTCGCGGACGACCACGAAGTCGATCTGTGGCTCGCCCGCGAGCGGGGAGCTGACGCCCGGGAAGAGCTTGCCGGGACGCAGGTTGACGTGGTGGTCGAAGGCGAAGCGCAGCTTGAGCAGCAGGCCGCGCTCCAGCACGCCGGAGGGGACGGAGGGATCGCCGACGGCGCCCAGCAGGATCGCGTCGTGGCCCTTGAGCTCGTCGAGCACGCTGTCCGGCAGGGTTTCGCCGGTGGCGTGGTAGCGGCGAGCGCCCAGGTCGTACTCGGTGCTCTCCACCTTGGTGTCGGCGGGGAGGGCGGCGTCGAGGACCTTGAGCCCTTCGGCGACGACTTCCTGGCCGATGCCGTCACCGGGGATCACTGCGAGGCGGAGAGTGCGAGACATGCCCGGGACTTTACTCCTGGTTCCAGTGGGTGGGCGGCGACTGTCCGTCATGTGGAACGCGTCGCCGGCCCTCGACGGGTCGGTGTCAGTGGTCGTGGCCGGTCACGCCGCCGTTGTCGCGGCGGTCGAGCGCCCGCTGCAGCGCGGCGGCGGCGTTGGCGCGGTCACTGCTCTGCGGGCGGCGGGGGGCGGGACGACGGGCGGTCTGCTGACTCAGCTGGTCCATGAGGGGACTCCGTTCACACGGCTCACGCGCGGGGAGCGCGTCACGCGCAGGGTGGGGGTTTGTGGGCCGCGCAGGGGTCGCCCGCGACAAGGCCGGTCAGCACTGGCTGTGGATACAGCGGATCGTCTGACAACTTCACGGTACGACAGTGGATCGGAACTGTCTGCAGAACTACTTGGATTTCCTACTATCTGAGACGGGCCTCACCCGGACGCAGGAAACGCACAGCGCCCCGCAGGCCGTCCTGGACGGGCTGCGGGGCGCTGGGTTGAGCGGGTGTCAGGCTCCGGGTGTCAGGACGTGAGGTTCACCGAGCGGGCGAACTTCGCACCGATCTCGACCGCGATCTCGGCCAGCACCGGCTGCGGGATCTCGCTGTCGACGGTGAGCGACACCAGAGCGTCGCCGGCCTCGTCGTCACGGGAGACCTGCATACCGGCGATGTTGATCCCGGCCTCGCCGAGCAACCGGCCGAGGGTGCCGACGACGCCCGGACGGTCGTCGTAGCGGAAGAAGGCCATGTGGTTGGTGAGCACCAGGTCCACGTCGAAGGTGTCGACGCCGACGATCTTCTGGATGCGCTTGGGACCCGTGAGGGTGCCGGACACCGCGACCTCGCGGCCGTCCGTGAGCGTGCCGCGCACGGTGATGACGTTGCGGTACTCCGGGCTCTCGCTGGTGGTCGTCAGACGTACCTCGAGGCCCCGCTCCTGGGCGAACAGCGGCGCATTGACGTAGGAGACCGTCTCGGCGACGACGTCCTCGAAGACGCCCTTGAGGGCCGACAGTTCCAGCACCTTGACGTCGTGCTGGGTGATCTCGCCCCGTACCTCGACGTCCAGGCGGGCCGCGACCTCGCCCGCGAGCGCGGTGAAGATCCGGCCGAGCTTCTCGGCGAGCGGCAGACCGGGGCGCACGTCCTCGGCGATGACGCCGCCCTGGACGTTGACCGCGTCGGGGACCAGCTCGCCGGCCAGCGCGAGGCGGACCGAGCGGGCGACCGCGATGCCGGCCTTCTCCTGCGCCTCGTCGGTGGACGCGCCCAGGTGCGGGGTGGCCACGACGTTGTCGAAGCCGAACAGCGGGGAGTCGGTGCACGGCTCCTTCGCGTAGACGTCGAGGCCCGCACCCGCGACCCGGCCCTCCTTGAGGGCGGCGGCGAGCGCCTCCTCGTCCACGATCCCGCCGCGCGCGGCGTTGACGATGCGCACGGTCGGCTTGACCTTGTGCAGCGCCTCGTGACCGATCAGGCCCACGGTCTCCGGGGTCTTGGGGAGGTGGACCGTGATGAAGTCGGCGACCTCCAGCAGCTCGTCCAGCGGCATCAGCTTGACGCCCATCTGGGCGGCGCGGGCAGCCTGGATGTACGGGTCGTACGCGACGATCTTCATCCCGAAGGCGGACATGCGCTGCGCGACCAGCACGCCGATGCGGCCGAGGCCGACGACGCCGAGGGTCTTCTCGGCGAGCTCGACGCCGGTGTACTTGCTACGGGCCCACTTGCCGTCCTTCAGGGCGGCGTTGGCGGCCGGGATGTGGCGCGCAGTGGAGATCAGCAGGCCGCAGGCGAGCTCGGCGGCGGTGACGATGTTGGACGTCGGTGCGTTGACGACCATGACACCGGCCTTGGTGGCGGCCGGTACGTCCACGTTGTCGAGACCGACGCCGGCGCGGGCGACGACCTTGAGCCTGCGGGCGGCAGCGATGGCCTCCGCGTCGACCTTGGTGGCGGAGCGGATCAGGATCGCGTCCACGTCGGCGATGGCGGGCAGCAGCTCGGCCCGGTTGGCGCCGTCGCAATGGCGGATCTCGAAGTCGGGGCCCAGCGCGTCCACGGTCGCGGGGGAGAGCTCTTCCGCGATGAGAACGACAGGCTTTTGAGGGGTAGCAGCGCTCACGACAGTTGTCCTTACTGTCCGGATCTCCCCTGCCGCATGGATGTGGGTGGCACCCTGAACAGACGGCATGGTGGGAACGGTGGCATGCCGCGTTGGAGACGCACGACGCTGTGGGCCTGACGCGCAATCGGGAGTCTAGCGAGGGATGAGGTCGAGCCTCGCGCCCCTGCGGCGGAATCACCCGCACGGGACCTTACGAACCGTACAAAGATGCGGAGGCGTCCTGGCGCGGACGCCTCCGCAGCGGAGACTCCGGAGGCTTACGCCTCCTCGTCCACCCAGCTCATCAGCTTGCGGAGCTTCTTGCCGGTGGTCTCCAGCAGGTGCTCGCTGTCGGCCTTCTTGTACTCGTTGTACTTCGGCAGACCGGCCTTGTACTCGGCGATCCAGGTGTTGGCGAAGCTGCCGTCCTGGATCTCGGCCAGGACCTGCTTCATCGCGGCCTTGGTGTCGGCGGTGATGATGCGGGGGCCGGTGATGTAGTCGCCCCACTCGGCGGTCTCGGAGACCGACCAGCGCATCTTCTCCAGGCCGCCCTCGTACATCAGGTCGACGATGAGCTTCAGCTCGTGCAGGCACTCGAAGTAGGCGATCTCCGGCTGGTAGCCGGCCTCGACCAGGGTCTCGAAGCCCGCCTTGACCAGCGCGGACGCGCCACCGCAGAGGACGGCCTGCTCACCGAACAGGTCGGTCTCGGTCTCCTCGGTGAAGGTGGTCTTGATGACACCCGCGCGGGTGCCGCCGATGCCCTTGGCGTACGAGAGCGCGAGCTCCAGGCCCTTGCCGGTGGCGTCCTGCTCGACGGCCACGATGCAGGGGACGCCGCGACCCTCCTCGTACTGGCGGCGGACCAGGTGGCCCGGGCCCTTCGGGGCGACCATGCAGACGTCGACGTCCGCCGGGGGCTTGATGAAGCCGAAGCGGATGTTCAGGCCGTGGCCGAAGAAGAGCGCGTCGCCAGCCTTGAGGTTGGGCTCGACGACCTCCTTGTAGACGTCGCCCTGGATGGGGTCCGGCACCAGGATCATGATGACGTCGGCCTCGGCGGCGGCCTGGGCCGGGGTGACCACGCGCAGGCCCTGCTCCTCGGCCTTGGCACGGGACTTGGACTCCGGCAGCAGGCCGACGCGGACGTCGACACCGGAGTCGCGCAGGGAGAGCGCGTGGGCGTGACCCTGGCTGCCGTAGCCGAGGATCGCGACCTTGCGGCCCTGGATGATGGACAGATCGGCGTCGTCGTCGTAGAACAGCTCGGCCATCGCTGGCTTCTCCTCGCGGGGGGATTACTCGGTTATGGGACACCGTACGCCGGTGGGGGCGACGGGGAGTTCGTTCTCGTATGGTGAGACGCGAGTCTCAGGCGCTGCGGTCCAGCGCGCGCAGTGAGCGGTCGGTGATGGACCGGGCGCCGCGGCCGACGGCCACCATGCCCGACTGCACCAGCTCCTTGATGCCGTACGGCTCCAGCATCTTCAGCATCGCCTCCAGCTTGTCCGACCCGCCGGTGGCCTCGATGGTCACGGCGTCCGGGGAGACGTCCACGGTCTTGGCGCGGAACAGCTGGACGATCTCGGTGATCTGGGAGCGGGTCTCGCTGTCCGCGCGCACCTTGACCAGGACCAGCTCGCGACGCACCGCCGCGGCCGGGTCCAGCTCGACGATCTTTATGACGTTGACCAGCTTGTTGAGCTGCTTGGTGACCTGCTCCAGCGGCAGGTCCTCCACGTTGACGACGATGGTCATCCGGGAGATGTCGGGGTGCTCGGTCGGTCCGACCGCGAGCGAGTCGATGTTGAAACCCCGGCGGGAGAACAGGGCGGCGATGCGGGCGAGCACGCCGGGCTTGTTCTCGACCAGGACGGAGAGGGTGTGCTTGGACATGATTCTGATCCCTTGATTCCGATCCTAGAGGGGCGCGGCGCGAAGCGCCTCGTCAGAAGGGTGGTGGTGGGCGACGGGTGGGGCTGTCAGTCGTTTTCGTCGCCGAAGTCCGGGCGGACGTCGCGGGCCGCCAGGATCTCGTCGTTGCTGGTGCCGGCGGCGACCATCGGCCAGACCATGGCGTCCTGGTGCACGATGAAGTCGATCACGACCGGGGCGTCGTTGATCGCCATCGCCTGCTGGATCACCGAGTCCAGGTCCTCTGGGCGCTCGCAGCGCAGGCCGTAGCAGCCCATCGCCTCCGACAGCTTGACGAAGTCCGGGATACGGGTGCCCTGCGCGGGCTCCGCGATGCCGTCGTGCTCGGGGCCGCTGTGCAGCACGGTGTTGCTGTAGCGCTGGTCGTAGAACAGGGTCTGCCACTGGCGGACCATGCCAAGCGAGCCGTTGTTGATGACCGCGACCTTGATCGGGATGTTGTTCAGCGCGCAGGTGACCAGTTCCTGGTTGGTCATCTGGAAGCAGCCGTCGCCGTCGATCGCCCAGACCTGGGCGTCCGGCATGCCGGCCTTGGCGCCCATCGCGGCCGGGACCGCGTAGCCCATGGTGCCCGCGCCGCCGGAGTTCAGCCAGGTGGCCGGCTTCTCGAAGGTCAGGAACTGGGAGGCCCACATCTGGTGCTGGCCCACGCCCGCCGCGTAGATCGCGTCCGTACCCACCAGCTGGCCGATCCGCTCGATCACCTGCTGGGGGCTCAGTGTCCCCTCGGGGGCCGCCTCGTAGCCCAGCGGGTAGGTCTTGCGCCAGCTGTTGAGCTGCTGCCACCAGTCGCCGTACTCGGCGGTCGCGCCGGCGGCGAACTCGGCCTGGACCGCCTGGATCAGGTCGGCCAGGATCTCACGGGCGTCGCCGACGATCGGAACGTCCGCGGTGCGGTTCTTGCCGATCTCGGCCGGGTCGATGTCCGCGTGGACGATCTTCGCGTGCGGGGCGAAGGTGTCCAGGCGTCCGGTCACCCGGTCGTCGAAGCGGGTACCGATGGCGAACAGCAGG
Source organism: Streptacidiphilus sp. MAP12-16 (assembly GCF_041262165.1). Classification (NCBI taxonomy): domain Bacteria; kingdom Bacillati; phylum Actinomycetota; class Actinomycetes; order Kitasatosporales; family Streptomycetaceae; genus Streptacidiphilus; species Streptacidiphilus sp. MAP12-16. Next base: position 75,538 of record NZ_JBGCBY010000016.1, on the reverse strand, counting down.
TCCGCCTTCTGCAGCGCCGTCACCGCCGCGACCGAGCCGTGCATCCCGGGCATGCCCAGGTGCTGCTCGTGGGTGTCCGGGAAGGCGCCGAGGGCCATCAGCGTGGCGACCACGGGGGCACCGGTCAGCTCGGCCAGGATGCGCAACTCGGCGGTCGCGCCCGCCTTGATCACGCCGCCGCCGACGTACAGCACCGGTCGCTTCGCGGAGGTCAGCAGCCGCGCGGCCTCACGGATCTGCTTGGCGTGCGGCTTGGTGACCGGGCGGTAGCCGGGCAGCTGCATCTCCACCGGCCAGCGGAACACCGTCCGCGCCTGCAGCGCGTCCTTGGCGATGTCGACCAGGACAGGTCCCGGACGGCCGGTCGCGGCGATGTGGAAGGCCTCGGCGATCACCCGGGGGATCTCCGCCGCGTCGGTCACCAGGTAGTTGTGCTTGGTGATCGGCATGGTGATGCCGCAGATGTCCGCCTCCTGGAAGGCGTCCGTGCCGATGGCCTTGCTGGCGACCTGGCCGGTGATGGCGACGATCGGCACCGAGTCCATATAGGCGTCGGCGATCGGGGTGACCAGGTTGGTCGCCCCCGGGCCCGAGGTGGCCATGCACACGCCAACCTTGCCGGTGGCCTGGGCGTAGCCGGTGGCGGCGTGGCCGGCGCCCTGCTCGTGGCGGACCAGGATGTGACGGACCTTGGTGGAGTCCATCAGCGGGTCGTAGGCCGGGAGGATCGCACCGCCCGGGATTCCGAAGACAGTCTCCGCGCCGACCGCTTCGAGCGAGCGGATGAGCGACTGGGCCCCGGTCATGGGCTCGGCGACGGGGGTCTCACCGCGTTGAGGGGCGGCGGGTGCCTGCTCAGTCATCTGCTGATTCCTTCTCGGAGGGGTCCTGCATGTCAAACGTCGCAGCACGGCGTTTTCGCGTGCAAGTCGGCAACAAAAAACCCCTCGTGCCTAGGGCATGCGAGGGGTGGCGCGTCGGCGGAAGTGATTCCGGGAACATGTCTCCGGATCAGCCGACGCGCCCGTCAAGTACGAGGATTCGGGTGCGCATGGGCACGACCTTCCTCCGGCACCCCAGGGGGTGTCAAGCTGGCGGAATGGACGTCTCATCATGCGGACCACCCCCGAGATGGCCTCCCTGATGACCGCCCTGGTGACCTCCCTGAGGCTGTCCCAGGGGCGGAGTGAAAGGGCGTCCTAGCTGGTCAGGGCCGGTGCGGGGGTGCGCGGGCCGATGGTGCCCCGGCAGGCTCCGCAGGTCCCCGCGGAACTCACCCGAAGGGTGTACCAGCCTCGGCAGTTCAGGTGCGGCCGGACGGGGCAGCGGGAAGCCGGGGCCGCGCAGGACCGCGTCCAGACGGTCCTCGTCGACCGGCCCTGAGAAGAACAGGCCCTGGCCGCGGTCGCAGCCGAGCTCGCGCAGCAGCGCCGCCTGGGACGCGTGGTCCACACCCTCGGCGATGGTGGTCAGGTCCAGTTCGCGTCCCAGCCGGAGCACCGAGGTCGCCAGGGTGCGCAGGAAGGCCGACTCCACCAGCCCGTCGACCAGTCCGCGCTCCATCTTGATCATGTCCACCGGCAGCCGACGGAGCCCGCTGAGCGGTGCGGAGGGCCCACCGAGCCCGTCCAGGGTCAACCCGATCCCGAGTCGGCGGAGCGCGGTCAGCCGGTGCACGAGTTCGTCCAGCTGGAGGGTGTGACCGTCGGCGGCATCGCCTTCGGTGATCTCCAGGATCAACGACGCTGCGGGCAGCCCGGAGCGGCTGAGCAGGGCCTCGATGGACTCGCACAGTCCGGGGACGGCGAGGCGGCGGGCGGAGAGCCGAACCGCGACCGGGATCCCGGCCGCAGGGGCACCGACCCGGTCCCGGCGCTCCACGGCCTGCAGCACCGCCTGTTCCACCATCCAGCGGGCAAAGCGGGACGCCCGGTCGCCGCCCTCGTTGGCGCGCAGGAACTCGGCGGGAGTGAGCAACAGCCCCTTGGCGGAGCGCCAGCGGGCGTGGGCGGTGAGGGCGGCGACGGCGCCGGTCTCCAGGTCCACGACCGGCTGGTGCAGCAGGGCGAACTGGCCTTCGCGGACCGCCATCCGCAGTCGCTGCTCCAGTTCGGTGCGCCGGTGCAGGTCGGTGCGCAGTTGCGGGTCGTAGGCGGCCACCCGCCCCTTGCCGTTCTTCTTGGCCTGGTACATCGCCAGGTCCGCGTTGCGCAGCAGCCTGGCCGGGGTGATCCCGGGTTCGGCGAAGGCGATGCCGATGCTGGCGGCGACGCCCAGTTCCTCGCCGCCGATCCAGTACGGCGCGGAGAGTGCGGAGCGCAGGCGTTCGGCGACCTCATGGGCCTGGTCCTGGTCCAGGCCGGTGAGCAGCACGGCGAACTCGTCCCCGCCGAGGCGGGCGACGGTGTCGCCGGTGCGGACCGTCTCCTGGAGCCTGCGGGCGGCCTGGATCAGCAACTCGTCGCCGACCTGGTGCCCGGCGGTGTCGTTGACGGCCTTGAAGCCGTCGAGGTCCAGGAAGAGCACGGCGACACCGGCGCCTGCTCCGGCCCCGGTCCTGGTCCTGGTCCCCGGCCTGGTCGCGGACTCCGCCGACGGCGGGTCGCTGAGCGCGGTGCGCCCCCGGTCCAGGAAGAGGGCCCGGTTGGGCAGGTCGGTGAGCGCGTCGTGGAACGCGTTGTGCTCCAACTGGGCCTGCAGCCGCACCCGTTCCGAGACGTCCCGGCAGTTGAAGATCAGGCCGTCGCGGTAGCGGTTGACCGTCGACTCGACGTCCAGCCACTCCCCCGCCCCGGAGCGGATGCGGCACTCGATCCGGGCGGTGGGCTCCTTCTCCGGACTCTGCGCGAGGTAGCGCTGCACCTCCCAGAGCACGTGGCCGAGGTCGTCGGGATGGACCATCTCCGGCAGTCGGGTGCCGACGAGCTCGTCGGCCGGCCTGCCGTAGACACCGGTGGCGGCGGGACTGACGTAGCGCAGGATGCCGTCCGGGTCGGCGATCATGATCACGTCGCTGGAGCCCTGGACCAGGGAGCGGAAGTGGTTCTCCTGATGGGACAGCTTCTGGGCCAGCGACAGGTTGTCCAGCAGCATGATCCCCTGACGGAGGATCAGAGCGAACACCACGGTGCAGGCGATGATGAGCACGAAGCGGTCGAGCTGGCGCTGCCCGAAGGCGTTGTAGAGCAGCCCTACGGTGCAGACCGCGGCAGCGGCGTACGGGGTCAGCGCGCTGAACGTCGAGGCGACCCGGGGGCGGCTGGCGCGGGCGGCGCCACTCCCGGGGCGGGCCCAGGGCGCCCAGGCCAGCAGCATGCTGCCGGTGAACCAGCCGGCATCGAGGAGCTGCCCCGACTGGTACGCGTCCTTGAGCGCCTGGCTGGTGAAGAGGGCGTCGCAGAGCACGGTCAGCGCGAGCGCCACTATGGCGGTGTGCACGGCCGCGCGGTTGCTGTCCCGACTTCGGAAGCGCAGGCCGAGGACCATGCTGACCAGGAGGATGTCCAGCACCGGATAGGCCAGCGCCATGGAGAGGCGCAGCGGACTGCCCGCGTCACCGTGCGCGGTGCGGCCCAGGGCGAGACTCCAGCTGAGCGTCAGCAGGGAGCCGGCGATGAGCCAGCCGTCCAGGGCCAGGCAGAACCAGCCGGCGGCATTGCGCGGACGGTTGGCCAGCAGCAGCAGGCCGAGGATCGCCGGCGGCGCGAACAGCAGGAAGGCGTAGTCCGCGATGGAGGGGACCGGCACGGGTGCCCGCAGCACCACCTCGTACCAACCCCAGGCGCCGTTGCCGAGCGCCACCATCAGCGAGGAGACGCCGAAGCAGAGCCAGGCCGGGCGGTGCCGGCCGGCCGCGGTGCAGGCGTGGACCAGGCAGGAGAGGGACGCGGTGAGGGCGGCCGCGGCCAGTCCGAAGTCGCCCATGAAGTCGGCGAGGTTCTGGGAACCCCACCCCGAGGCAGCCCCGACCAGGTAGCCGAGGCAGACCAGGAAGATCAGCAGCCTCGGCAGCCGGGCAGCCGGATGGGGAGGCGCGGTCTCAACCTCGTCCGTCTCGTCCGCTTCGTCGATCTGGTCGGCGTACAGGGCGGACCGCGGATCGCCGCGACCCTGCAACAGGCTCACCCGGAGGCCCTCGAAGCTGGATCTGGGCGCGCCGGAACCGCGCACCCGCGAACCCTGCCCACCGGCCTTCTGCACACCGGCCTTCTGCACGCTGGATTTCTGCAAGGAGTGCTCCTCGGCCCAGGGCGGGCCGGGCAGCACGGTCTCGGTACTCAACACCGGCAACTCCCCCTCCGGCCCCGGGTGCGGGCGGAGCAGCGATGCGGATCGCTCCGTACCGGCTCTCCCGGTCGGGACCTTACACCACTCTCGTCACTCTGCGACATCCACACTCAACTCAGAGTAATGGAGCGGAGTGTGGCCGCTGTACGGCTTTTGGTCGAAAACGTTGGGCCTGGCGTGCGGAACCGGCCGAATGGCCGGGCGCGAGGGCTCAGGACGGGGGCGTGGGGTGGGAGCTCTGCGCGGGGGTGGTGAAGGCTCGGGCCGCGGTGAGCGCGGCCGGCCGGGGGCCTGGAGGTCAGCCCGGTGCGACGACGTTGACCAGGGGTTCGCCCGCGTGGTCACGCAGCACCTGGGCCCGCAGCAGGCGCAGCGCCCGAGGGAGGAACGCCGAGCTGGGTCCACCGACATGAGGGGTGATCAGGACGTTCGGTGCGTGCCAGAGCGGGTGGTTCGGGGGCAGTGGCTCCGGGTCGGTGACGTCGAGGGCGGCGCGCAGTCGACCGGATTCCAGCTCGGCGAGGAGGGCCTCGGTCTCGACGACGGGGCCACGCGCGACGTTGACGAGCAGAGCGTCGTCCTTCAACAGGGCCAGGAAGGTCGCGTCCGCGAGATGACGGGTCCGCGGGTCCAGGGGGACGAGGAGCACGACGACGTCCGCCGCGGGAAGGAGCGCGGGGAGGTCGGCGATGGCGTGCACCGGGCCGCGTGGCGCCTCGCGGGCGGTCCTGGCCACCCGGACGACGTCGCACTCGAACGGGCGCAGGCGCTCCTCCAGGGCGGCGCCGATGGAGCCGTAGCCGACGATCAGCACGGTGCGGTCGGCCAGGGCGGACTGGAAGGTCTGGTCCCAGTGGCCGGCGGCCTGGTTGCGGACGAAGGCGGGGATGCCGCGCAGCGAGGCGAGGATCAGCGCGGCCGCGAGTTCGGCGGTGCTGGCGTCGTGCAGGCCGCGCGCGTTGCAGGCGGCGACGCCGGCGGGGAGGTACGGGAGCACGTCGTCCATGCCTGCGGTGAGCGTCTGCAGGGTTCGCAGCGCGGGGAGGCGCTGGAGCAGCGGCACCGCGGCGGCGTGCCGCATGTAGGGGAGGCAGAAGAAGGTGACCTGGTCGAGCATGCCCTGCGCCGGCGGCGGCGCCTCGCCGTCCCAGACGATGACGTCCAGGTCGGAGGGGAGACCTCCGATCCGGTCGGGCGGGTAGGGCAGGAGATAGCGAGGCATGTGCGCGAGGCTATCCGGTACCCGGGCTCAGGCACGCGTACGGACGGCGGGCGTGGCGGCGGGCGTGGCGGCGCCCGTGGCGGGGACGGCAACCGAGTCGGCGCCAACGGCGAGGTCACCGACCAGCCGCAGCCGGTGGGCCATCGCGGCGGCCTCGCCGCGACCGGCGACCTCCAGCTTGGCCAGGATGTTGGAGACGTGCACGCTGGCGGTCTTGGGCGAGATGTACAACTCCTGCGCTATCTGACGGTTCGTCCGCCCCAGCGCCACCAGTTGGAGCACCCCCTGCTCGCGCGGGGTGAGGCCGAAGGCGGCGGCAGTCGGGTCGGCGGTGGCGACCGGCGCCGCCGCCCCCGTCCGGGCCCCGGCCTGGACCCCCGGCTGAGCTCCCGCCCGGCCCTCCGCGTGGACGGCGGACGCGGCGTTGAGCCGGGCCCGGTCGGCGAGGCGAGCGGCCTCGCGAAGGAGCCGTACGTCCCCGTGCCGCTCCGCCGCCGCCTCGGCCCGGCGCAGCAGCGCCGAGGCGGCGGTACGGTCGCCGCGAACGGCCTCGCCCTCGGCCGCGCGGAACAGCGCCAGGTCCAGCGGGTACGGCAGGGCGACCGGTTCCAGCGCCTCGACGGCGCGCAGGTACGCCTTCGGGTCCAGCGCGCCCTCGGCCCGCGCGAGTTCCGCGTCGAGCAGCAGCGCCCAGCCCCTGGCCAGTGGCCACGAGTCTTCCAGGTCCGCGGTGGCGGCGCGGACCCGCTCCAGCACCTGGGCGCGGCCGGGGTCGGCGCCGGGGAGGCCGCGCGAGTCCGCCTCGGCGGCGACGCCGTGCACGAGTAGCGGCCACACATAGCGGGACTTGCCCTTGGGGAAGCCCACGTCGAGGACCCGCAGCAGCTCGGCCCGGGCGTCCGCGAACCGTCCCTCGGCGGCGGGGAGGCGGATCGCCAGTTCCGAGAGCGGCAGCCAGTTCTGTGCGTTGCCCAGGTTCAACGTCTCGACGGCGAGCGCGAGATGAGCGGCGGCATCGGGCAGCTCGTCGCGGAGCAGGGCGAGGGCGGCGCGGAGCCGGGACAGGAAACTGCGATCGGCCTCCGAACCGAGGTCCGGGGCCGCGGCGTCGAGGAGCTCGGCGCCCTCGTCCAGACGGCCGAGGGAGAACAGCGACTCGATCAGGTTGCCGCGCAGGACCGGGCCCGCAGCCCCCAACAGCCCGTTGCGGCGCGCCATCTCGCAACCCGAGCGCGCAGCCTCGGCGGCTTCCGCGGAGCGGCCGAGCCCCTCGTACACGTCGGAGAGGTTGACGTAGGCGCGGGACATCAGATCCGGCTCCTGGAGCTCGCGCGCCCGGCTCAGGACCTCCTTCAGCTCGGTCAGCCCCTCCGCCTCGCGGCCCAGGATCACCAGCAGGGTGCCCAGGGTGCAGCGGGCGTGCAGCTCGACCGTCTCCGCGCCGACCTGGCGGGCGATCCGCACCGCGCGCTCGGCGAGCGCGATGTCGTCGGGCTCCGGCCAGTCGACCATGTCGCAGGCGGCGAGACGGCTGAACACCTCGGCCTGGACGGCGCTCGGGGGACGGTTCTCGACCAGCTGCCGGGCGTGCGCCAACTCGTCGCGACCGGCGTCGCGCACCATCCCGGTGTTGCTCTTCACCCGGGAACGCATCGCCCAGAACCAGGCAGCACGGGCCGGGTCCACCGACTCGTCGATCATGCGCAGGGCCTGCTTGCAGAGGCTCAGGCAGCGCTCGCGCTCGCCGCACAGGCGGGCCGCGACCGCGGCCTCGGCGATGACGTCGAGGTAGCGCAGTCGGCCGCAGCACTCCTGGCCCGGGTCGTCGTCGCAGCTGCAGGCCGGGTAGGACTCGGCGTAGTCGGCGGGTCGCAGCTCGGCGAGGGTCTCCTCGGGGACCCGCTCCCACAGCTCAAGTGCGCGTTCCAGCATCTGCAACTGCTCGGCGAAGGCGTTACGGCGGCGCGCCTCGCGACCGGCGTCGAGCACGGCGGGCAGGGCACGGGCGGGATCACCGGCGCTGTACCAGTAGTTGGCGAGGCGGGTGGTGCGCTCCTCCGCGGGTACCAGCTGCGGCTGGTCGCCGAGGACGGTGGCGTAGCGGCGCTTGATCCGGCTGCCCTCGCCTGGCAGCAGATCGTCGGCGACGGCCTCGCGGACCAGCGCGTGGCGGAAGCGGTAGCCGTCGCCGGCCTGGGTCGGGCGCAGGATGTTGGCGTCCACGGCGAGCCGCAGCGCGGCGATCAGCTCGTCCTCGGGGAGCTCAAGTACGGCCCGCAGCAGGCCGTACTCCACGGCGGAACCGCCCTGGGCGATGGTGCGCAGGATCGGCTGCACCGGCTCCGGCAGCGCTTCGACGCGAACCAGCAGCAGGTCGCGGAGCGAGTCCGTGAGGCCGGTGGAGCAGCCCTCCTGGTAGCTCGCGGCGAGCTCCTCCACGAAGAACGGGATGCCCTCGGAGCGGAGGAAAATCTTGGTGATCAGCTGTGGTGCGGGGGCGCTGTCGAGGATGCCGGTGAGCTGGTCGGCGACCTCTCCGCGGCCGAGCCGCGGAAGCTCCAGGCGCTGGACGGTGCGCAACCGCTCCAGCTCGGCCAGGAAGGGGCGCAGCGGGTGGCGGCGGTGCAGGTCGTCGCTGCGGTAGGTGCCGACGATCACGACGCGCGAGTTGCGCAGCGAGCGGAGCAGGTAGACGAGCAGTTCGCGGGTGGAGCGGTCGGACCAGTGCAGGTCCTCCAGAGCGAGGACGACGACGCGATCGGCGGAGAGGCGCTCGAACAGCTGGGCGGTGTGCTCGAACAGCCGGGCCCGGCCGAACTCGTCGTGCGCCTCCGGCACCGCCTGCCCGAGCTCGGGCAGGAGTTGGGCGAGCCGGCCCTCGCTCCCGGCCGCGGCCAGCTCGACCTCGTCGCCCAGCTCTCTGTGCAGCGCGCGCAGGACGGAGACGAGCGGCGCGTACGGCAGCCCATCCGCGCCGATCTCCACGCAACCGCCGACGGCGACCACGGCACCGCGTGCCGTGGCCGCACAGACGAACTCCTCGAGCAGCCGGGTCTTACCGACCCCGGCGTCCCCCGCGATGAGCAGCGCCTGCGGCTGCCCCTCCCCCGCCCGCTTCAGCGCCGCCGTGAGCTCCGCCAGTTCGGCGGAGCGGCCGACGAACACGGGACTTACCGATATCCGCTCCACATCAGTGAGCATCGCACATGCCTCCGACAGGGAGCCGGGTCAGCAGGCACTCGGGCTGGACGCCCTGCGTGCGCGGCGTACCCCCCGGAAGTGCGAACGGGTCGCACCTCCCTCCCTCCTGTCGCCGCTCACCGACTCGGCCCTGGCGGACTTGGCGGCCTTGGCCGCGTCGTGGGCCTCCTTGACCATGCGGTGCTGCTCGGCGGCGCGGCGCAGCTCGGTCTCGCGGTACTGGAACGACTGGAACAGGAAGTTGCTGGACATCTGGTGCTCCCCTGGTGACGGTGTTGTTTCCGTTTCCTTCTGAGAGAAAGACTCCTCTCCCAGGGGGGTGCCGGGCATCGGGACGCTGCCCGATCTTCCAGCTCGGAGGGGCCTTAGACAGCGGCGCGGCGGGGGCCTCGGTGCCTTAGAGAGCTGCCGCCGGACATGCTGATGCCCTACCTGGGCAGAGCCAGGTAGGGCATCAGCAGTTGAATATCCGTCAGCTGATCGGTCAGCTGAGCCGTTCCAGGATGAGCTCCTTGACGCGGGCGGCGTCGGCCTGGCCACGGGTGGCCTTCATGACCGCGCCGACCAGCGCGCCGGCTGCGGCGAGCTTGCCGTCGCGGATCTTGTCGGCGACGGCCGGGTTGGCCGCGATGGCCTCGTCCACGGCCGCGCCCAGCGCCGAGTCGTCGGAGACCACCGCCAGGCCGCGCTTGGCAATGACCTCGTCCGGGGCGCCCTCGCCGTCGAGGACTGCCTCGATGACCTGGCGGGCCAGCTTGTCGTTCAGCGAACCGTCCGCGACCAGCGCGCACACCCGGGCGACCTGCGCCGGGGTGATCGGCTGGGCGGCGAGGTCCGTGCCGTTCTCGTTGGCACGGCGGGCCAGCTCCCCCATCCACCACTTGCGGGCCTGGTCGGCAGGGGCGCCGGCGGCGATGGTCTCCAGGATCGGCTCGATCGCGCCGGCGTTCAGCACCGACTGCATGTCGAGGTCGCTCAGGCCCCACTCGCGCTGCAACCGCTCCCGCCGCACCCGCGGCATCTCCGGCAGTGCGGCGCGCAGTTCCTCGACCCACTCGCGGGCCGGGGCGACCGGCACCAGGTCGGGCTCGGGGAAGTAGCGGTAGTCCTCGGCGTTGTCCTTGATCCGCCCGGCGGTGGTGCTGCCGTCCTCCTCGTGGAAGTGGCGGGTCTCCTGGACGATGCTGCCGCCGCTGTTGAGCACCGCGGCGTGCCGCTGGATCTCGAAGCGCGCGGCCCGCTCGACCGAGCGCAGCGAGTTGACGTTCTTGGTCTCCGAGCGGGTGCCGAACTCCTCGCGCCCGTGCGGACGCAGCGACAGGTTGACGTCGCAGCGCATCTGGCCCTTGTCCATCCGGGCCTCGGACACACCCAGCGCCTTGATGACCTCGCGCAGCTCGGCCACGTACGCCTTGGCGACCTCGGGTGCGCGTTTGCCCGCGCCCTCGATCGGCTTGGTGACGATCTCGATCAGCGGGATGCCGGCCCGGTTGTAGTCCAGCAGCGAGTGCGACGCGCCGTGGATACGGCCGGTCGCGCCGCCGATGTGAGAGGACTTGCCGGTGTCCTCCTCCATGTGGGCGCGCTCGATCTGCACCCGGAAGACCTCGCCGTCCTCCAGCGTGACGTCCAGGTAGCCGTTGAAGGCGATCGGCTCGTCGTACTGGGAGGTCTGGAAGTTCTTCGGCATGTCCGGGTAGAAGTAGTTCTTCCGGGCGAAGCGGCACCACTCGGCGATCTCGCAGTTCAGCGCGAGACCGATCTTGACCGCGGACTCCACCCCGGTCGCGTTGACCACCGGAAGCGACCCCGGAAGGCCCAGGCACGTCGGGCAGACCTGCGAGTTGGGCTCCGCGCCCAGCTCGGTCGAACACCCGCAGAACATCTTGGTGGCGGTGCCCAGCTCGACATGGACCTCCAGGCCCATCACCGGGTCGTACGAAGCCAGAGCTTCCTCGTACGGCACCAGGTTCATGACGCTCACTGCGTCCCCTCTTCACTCACGTTCACGGAAAGGACCCCAGTCTCAGGGAGCAAGGACGTCGTCGCTGCCGAGCCGGCGCAGCTCACGGACCAGCAGCGCGGTGCTGGTGACCAGGGCGAGCGCGGCGATGCCGGCGTTGACGAGCTTGAGCGTGTCACCTTCGCTGCGGGCCTTGCGGATGTCCTTCACGACGCCGAAGGCACCGAAGGCGCCACCGCCGATACTGACCAGCAGACCGGTCCTGCTGTGCTTCCACCCCTTCATCTGCTGAGTGGCTTTCAGCTGCTTGGCCTTGCTGCCCTTGCCTGACGACGGGTCGACCTTCTCGATGGTGGACGTCATAGCGCCGGTGCCTCCTCCAGCAGGGGGTGTCCCCACGTGTCGTTGAGTGCCGCCTCGACCGCCGCGCCAACGCGGTACAGCCGGTCGTCGGCCATGGCGGGGGCGATGATCTGCAGGCCGACCGGGAGATTGTCCTCCGGGGCGAGGCCGCAGGGCACCGACATGGCCGCGTTTCCGGCCAGGTTCGACGGAATGGTGCACAGGTCCGCCAGGTACATCGCCATCGGGTCGTCGGCGCGCTCGCCGATCGGGAAGGCAGTGGTCGGGGTGGTCGGCGAGACCAGCACGTCCACGTCGGCGAAGGAGCGGGCGAAGTCCTGGGTGATCAGGGTGCGGACCTTCTGCGCCGAGCCGTAGTACGCGTCGTAGTACCCCGAGGACAGCGCGTAGGTGCCCAGGATGATCCGGCGCTTGACCTCGGCGCCGAACCCCGCCTCGCGGGTCAGCGCGGTGACCTCCTCGGCCGAGCGGGTGCCGTCGTCGCCCACCCGCAGCCCGTACCGCATGGCATCGAACCGGGCCAGGTTGGAGCTGGCCTCGGACGGCGCGATCAGGTAATACGCCGGCAGCGCGTAGGTGAACGACGGGCAGGAGACCTCGACGACCTCGGCGCCCAGGGCGCGCAGGATCTCCACGGACTCGTGGAACCGCTGCATCACGCCGGCCTGGTACCCCTCGCCGCCGAACTCCTTGACCACGCCCACCCGCACACCCCTCAGGTCGCCGCCGGCGCCTTCGCGGGCGGCCTGCACGACCGGCGGGACGGGGGCGTCGATGGACGTCGAGTCCATCGGGTCGTGCCCGGCGATGGTCTCGTGCAGCAGCGCCGCGTCCAGGACGGTACGCGCGCACGGCCCGCCCTGGTCCAGCGAGGACGAGAACGCGATCAGCCCGTAGCGCGAGACCGTGCCATAGGTCGGCTTCACGCCGACGGTGCCGGTGACCGCGCCGGGCTGGCGGATCGAGCCGCCGGTGTCGGTGCCGATCGCCAGCGGCGCTTGGTACGCGGCCAGGGCCGCGGCCGAGCCGCCGCCGGAGCCGCCGGGGATGCGAGAGAGGTCCCAGGGGTTGCCGGTGGGGCCGTAGGCGGAGTTCTCGGTGGAGGACCCCATCGCGAACTCGTCCATGTTGGTCTTGCCCAGGATCACCACGCCCGCGTCCTTCAGCCGCCTGGTGAGCGTGGCGTCGTACGGCGGCACCCAGCCCTGGAGGATCTTGGATCCGGCGGTGGTGGGCACGCCCTTGGTGGTGAACACGTCCTTGAGCGCGAGCGGGACCCCGGCCAGCGGGCCGAGTTCCTCACCCCTGGCGCGCTTGGCGTCGACGGCGCGGGCGGCGCTGAGCGCGCCCTCGGTGTCGACGTGCAGGAACGCGTGCACCTTCTCGTCGACCGCGCCGATCCGGTCCAGGTGCGCCTGCGCGACCTCGACTGCGGACACTGCGCCGGAGGCGATGGCCGCGGCCGTCTCGGCTGCGGTACTGCGAATCAGGTCAGTCATTGGCTGGTCAGTCCTCCCCGAGGATCTGGGGCACGCGGAAACGCTGCTCCTCCACGGCGGGCGCGCCGGCGAGGGCCTCGGCGGGCGTGAGCGACGGGCGGACCACATCCGGACGCATGACGTTGGTCAGCGGCAGCGGGTGCGAGGTCGGCGGTACGTCATCGGCGGCGATCTCGCTGACGCGGGCGACCGCGTCGACGATGTCGTTGAGCTGCTCGGCGAAGTGGTCCAGCTCTTCGGCCTTCAGCTCCAGCCGCGACAGCCGGGCGAGGTGGGCGACCTCCTCGCGCGTAATGCCTGGCATGCAGCGATCCCCTTCGGGGTGAGTTCTGGGTTACCAACCCCAGTCTATTGACAACGGGGCGACCCCCATCCTACGGACGGTGCGGGTGGGGCTGCAGCCACGTTTCGCCTGTGGCAGGGGCGGGACGGCCCTGCGCGGCAGGGCCGGGCAGGGCTGGGGCGGGAGTGGCGGAGCGGAGGCCGCGCGGCGCGGCGCCCTGCCCGGCCGCCTGTCCGGCCACCTGCTCCGCGGTGGGCGGCCAGGCCGCGTTGCGGATCCGCAGCCAGGCGGTGGCCTGTTCTGCGGGGAGGGCGGCGGAGACCAGCCAGCCCTGGACGGCGTCGCAGCCCATGCTCTCCAGTTGCTCCCAGGTCTCGTCGTCCTCGACGCCCTCGGCGACGACGGTCAGGCCGAGGGAGTGCGCGAGCTGCACCGAGCAGCGGACCACCGCGGCGTCGTGGTCGTCGGCGACCATGCGACTGACGAACGACCGGTCGATCTTGAGCTCGCCGACGGGCAGGCGGCGCAGCCGTACCAGCGAGGAGTAGCCGGTGCCGAAGTCGTCGAGCGACATGCCCACGCCGTGGCGGCGCAGCTCCTCCAGGGTGTCGGCGGCGAGCTGGCCGTCCTCAAGCAGCAGGCGTTCGGTGATCTCCAGCTGGAGGGCCCCGGCCGGGACGTCGTGCCGGGCGAGCCGGTCCGCGATGGAACGGGCGAAGCCGGGGCGCAGCACGTCACGCGGCGAGACGTTGACGGCGACCTGAACGGCCATGCCCTCGGCCCGCCAGGCGGCGAGCTGGGTGACGGCAGCCTCCAGGACGTAGTCGGTGAGGCGGGGCATCAGCCCGCTGGACTCGGCGAGTCCGACGAACTCGTCCGGGCTGACCGGGCCGTGTCCGACCCGGTCCCAGCGGACCAGTGCCTCGAGTCCGACGACATGGCCGTCGAAGGCGACCTTGGGCTGGTAGTGGATCTCCACGTCGCCGGTGTCGAGCGCGCGGCGCAGGTCGCCCAGCAGGCCGAGGCGCTGCGGCGTGTCGGCGTCCTGCTCGGGCCGGTAGGTCTCGACTCCGCTGCGGCTGCGCTGGGCATGGGCCATGGCGATGTCGGCGCGGCGCAGCAACGTCTCGGCGTCGGCCGCGTGTTCAGGGGTGACGGCGATGCCCGCGCTCGACTCGAGCACCAGCTGCATGCCGTCCAGGTAGATCGGCGCGGCGAGCTCGGCCACCAGGCCGCGGGCCGTGGCCACGGGATTGTCGCCGGCGTCGGGGAGCAGCACGGCGAACTCGTCGCCGCTGAGGCGGGCGACGAGCGCGCCGAAGGTCTCGGGCGTGCGCACGGCTCGGCGGAGCCGCGCGCCGACCTGGACCAGGAGGCGGTCGCCGACGGCGTGCCCGAGGGTGTCGTTGAGCGAGCGGAAGCGGTCGAGGTCGAACAGGATCAGCGCGACGCGGCCGCCGTCGAAGGTCCCGGAGGCATGGGCGGTGGAGGCACGGCCGATCGCCTCGCGGGCGGCGCGCAGCAGCGAGTCGCGGTTGGCCAGGCCGGTGAGCGGGTCCGTCGCCTGGTCACGGATCCGCTCCCGGGCGATCCGCCAGGCCGCGAAGAGGACCGCGAGCGGAACCGCGAAGAGGGGGAGAAGCTGCGGCGCGTGTTGGGTGGTGAGCAGGACCAGCGGCAACAGCGGTGCTGCCCCGGCCGCCAGTACGCCGATGAACACCGCCGCCCTGACCGGCTGCCCGGCCCAGTCCGAATGGCCGGCACGGCCGAGTCTCGACGTGCACTCCATGAAGTGTTCCTCTGGTTCCCCGTTCGCTCGCTGTAGAGCGAGTTGTGTTCAAGCGTAAAGCTGGGACTTGGGGAGGGGCAGGGAATTGGACGTGCCGTGACCGAGCGGTGTCGTTACCGGCGGGTCGGTCCTGCGATATGCACCTCCTGATCCGATTTGCCTTTGCGTTAAGTAACTTGACCAGCCATCAGCCGCCCAGTTCGGTCGCGGAAGAGTCCACGGGAGGCTCTGCGGAAGGCTCGGCCGGGGACTGGGGCAGCGCCGCCGCGCGGGCCGCTTCCGGACCCTCGGCGAGCAGCACGGCGAAGCCCTCGTCGTCCAGCACAGGCAGCTTCAACTGCATGGCCTTGTCGTACTTGGATCCCGGATTGTCGCCGACGACGACGAAGTCGGTCTTCTTGGACACCGAGCCGGTGACCTTGGCGCCGCGCTGCTGCAGCGCGTCCTTGGCGCCGTCGCGGGTGTGCGACGCGAGGGTGCCGGTGACCACGACGGTCAGGCCGTCCAGCGGGCGCGGGCCCTGCTCCGTTCCGCCCTCCTCGACGAAGCGGACACCGGCGGCGCGCCACTTCTCGATGATCTCGCGGTGCCAGTCCTCGGCGAACCACTGGGTGATCGCGGCGGCGATGCCGGGGCCGACGCCCTCGGTCGCGGCCAGCTCCTCCTCGCTCGCGGCGGCGATCCGGTCCAGGTCGCGGAACTCCCGGGCGAGCGCCTGAGCAGCCACGGGACCCACCCGACGGATCGACAGACCGGCCAGGATCCGGGCCAGCGGGCGCTGCTTCGCGGCCTCAAGGTTCTCCAGGAGCGCGGTCGCGGTCTTCTTCGGCTCGCCCTCCAGATTGGCGAAAAAGGAGACAACCTTTTCCTCACCGGTCTCGGGATCGCGCTTGGGCAGTCCGGTGCCGGGGTCACGCACGACGACCTTGATGGGGAGCAGCTGTTCGATCGTCAGACTGAACAGGTCGCCCTCGTTGACCAGCGGCGGCTCCGACGGCTCCAGCGGCTGGGTGAGCGCGGTGGCCGCGACATAGCCCAGGGCCTCGACGTCCAGGCACTTGCGCCCGGCGAGATAGAAGACCCGCTCACGCAACTGCGCAGGGCAGTAGCGGGCGTTGGGGCAGCGCAGGTCGACGTCCCCCTCCGACATCGGCCGCAGCTCGCTGCCGCACTCGGGGCAGTGGGACGGCATGACGAACTCCCGCTCGCTGCCGTCCCGCAGGTCCACCACCGGGCCCAGGATCTCCGGGATGATCTCGCCGGCTTTGCGCACCACCACGGTGTCGCCGATGAGCACGCCCTTGGCCTTGACCACGTCCTGGTTGTGCAGGGTCGCGTACTCGACCACCGAACCCGAGACCTGCACGGGCTCCATCACGGCGTACGGGGTGCAGCGGCCGGTGCGGCCGACACCGATCCGGATGTCGAGGAGCTTGGTGTTGACCTCCTCGGGCGGGTACTTCCAGGCGATCGCCCAGCGCGGCGCGCGGGAGGTCGAGCCGAGCCGCCCCTGCAACGGGATCTCGTCGACCTTGACGACCACGCCGTCGATCTCGTGCTCGACGGAGTGGCGCTGCTCGCCGTAGCGGGCGATGAACTCCTTGACCTCGGCGAGGGAGCCCACCACGGCGTTGTGACGGGCCGTCGGCAGACCCCAGGCCCGGAGCAGGTCGTAGGCGTGGGACTGGCAGTCGATGTCGAAGCCCCGGCGGGCGCCGATGCCGTGCACGATCATGTGCAGCGGGCGCGAAGCGGTGACCCTCGGGTCCTTCTGCCGCAGCGATCCCGAGGCCGAGTTGCGCGGATTGGCGTACGGGGTCTCACCGGCCGCCACCCGGGTGGCGTTGAGTTCGGCGAACTCCTCGATCGGGAAGTAGATCTCGCCCCGGATCTCCACGAGCTCGGGCACGGGGTGGCCGCCACCGTCGCGCAGCAGGTCCGGGATCTCGGCGATGGTGCGGACGTTGGGGGTGATGTCCTCGCCGGTACGGCCGTCGCCACGGGTCGCGGCCCGGACCAGGCGGCCGTTCTCGTAGGTCAGGTTGACGGCCAGGCCGTCGATCTTGAGCTCGCAGAGGAAGTGGTAGTCCTGCCCGGCGAGCTCCTTCTCCACCCGCTCGCCCCAGGCGTCGAGTTCCTCGTCGGTGAAGGCGTTGTCAAGGCTGAGCAGCCGCTCCAGGTGCTCCACCGGGGCGAACTCGTTGGAGTAGGAGCCGCCGACCTTCTGGGTCGGCGAGTCGGGGGTGCGCAGCACCGGGTACCGCTCCTCCAGCGCCTCCAACTCCCGCATCAGGATGTCGAACTCGGCGTCGCTGATGGTGGGGGCGTCCTGCAGGTAGTAGCGGAATCGGTGCTCCTCGAGCTCCTGCGCCAGCTCCACGTGCCGCGCCCGGTCCGCGGCCGGTACGTCCGTGATCTCCTCTGCCGACACCTGCTGCTCCTCCATCGACAACCCCCTCGTCGCTGCCCGGCCTACTCCGGATTGTCCGCCAGGCTCTGCGCCGCAATCACGCTGTGTGACAGCGCGCGACGCGCATACGCCGGGGAGGCCCCAGCCAGACCGCAGCGGGGGGTCACCACGACGCGTCGTGCCAGCAGAGCCGGGTCGAGCCCGAGCCTGCGCCACAACGTCCTGACAACGCCGACACTACCGGCAGGGTCTGACACTCGACCGTTTTCAGAGGCAGGCGGTCCGACAGCGGGCACAACACCGGCGAGCAGCACCGTGCCGCCCTCCACCGCCTCGCCGATCGCATCGTCGTCACGCTCCGTCAGCAGAGCCATGTCCAGCGACACCGCCGACGCGCCCGCACGCCGCAGCAGCTCCAGCGGGACGCCCGGCGCACAGCAGTGGACGGCCACAGGCACGTCCAGGGTCCGGATCAATGTGCGCAGCGTCTCCTCGGCGACCTGGCGGTCCACCGCGCGCAGCCGCTGCCAGCCGCTGGCGGTCGGTACCTGCGCGGCCAGGACGGCCGGCAGTGACGGCTCGTCCAACTGCAGCACCAGCTGGGCGCCGGGCACCCGCCTGCGCAGGTCCGCCAGATGCAGCCGCAGGCCCTCCGCCAGCGACCCGGCGATGTCGCGCACCGCGCCGGGATCGGCCAGGGCCTTCTCGCCCCGGTGGAGTTCGACGCCGGCCGCGAGCGTCCACGGTCCGACGGCCTGGATCTTGAGCGGGCCGGTCCAGCCCTGGGTGTGCTCCTCCAGTGCGTCCAAGTCCTCGCCGAGCCACGAGCGCGCCCGGCGGGTGTCCCGCCCCGGGTGGTCGCCGAAGCGCCAGCCGGAGGGCTCCACCCGCGCGAACAGCTCGACCAGCAGCCCGAGGCTGCGCCCGACCATGTCCGCGCCGGGGCCCCGGGCGGGCAGCTCGACAAGGTGCGGCAGTGCCTCCAGGGACCCGGTGACGGTCTTCGCGGCCTCCCGCGCGTCTGTCCCCGGCATCGACCCGACACCCGTCGCCCCTGGACCGGTCAACTGCGGAAACGTGCTCTCAGCGCTCACGCTGGCAGGGTACGGGAAGGCCGGCCGTCAGTGCCCCGGGCGGACCGTCAGGTCGGTGATCTCGGCGTCCCGAGGCAGGTCGAGCGCGGTGATGATCGCGGTGGCGACCGAGTCCGGGGCGATCCAGGCGTCCGCGTCGTAGGGGAGGCCCTCCTGTGCGCGGACCTTCTGCTGCATCGGCGTCGCCGTGCGACCGGGATAGACGGTGGTCACCCGGACGCCGTTGGCGTGCTCCTCGCCGCGCAGCGCGTCCGCGACGGCGCGCAGACCGGACTTGGACGCGGCGTACACGCCCCAGTCGGGGTGCGCGGTGAGCCCCGCGCTGGAGTTGACGAAGACGACATGGCCACGTGAGACCCGCAGGGTGGGCAGGAACAACCGGGTCAGTTCGGCGGGGGCGACCAGATTGACGGCCAGGGTCTGGTTCCAGACCTTGGTCCCGAGGTCACCGATCGTGCCGAGCTCGACCACGCCCGCGATGTGCAGCAGGGAGTCCAGCCGGACCGGCTGCGGCTGCTGGCCAAGGGCCCAGGAGAGCCGGTCGGGCGCGGCCAGGTCTCCGATCAGGGTGTGGCTGCCGGGGAACAGGTGCCGCAGCACCGCCGCGCGGTTGGCGTCGCGGGCCAGCAGCCAGAGCTCGTCGCCGCGCTCCGCGAGTCGCGTAGCGACCGCCGCGCCGATGCCGGAACCAGCCCCAGTGATCAGATGCGTACCCATATGTTCATTCGTATCACGGTCATCGGGGCCGATGATCCGTCACCATGGGTGGAAAGAGGATCAACAGGGGGACACGGACGTGACCGAGGCTCAGCCGACCGGGCACATGATCGTCTGCGGTGGGGACGCGCTGACCCACCGCCTCGCCCTGGACCTGATCCATCTCTACCGGGAGCGGGTCGTCCTGGTCATTCCCGACCCGGAGCAGGGCCACGGCCCCCAACTCGCGGCGCTCGCCACCGAGGACGGGGCGGTCACCGTCATCGCCGGCCGCAGTCCGGACGAGCCCACCCTGCTCGCCGCCGGCGTCAGGCACGCCACCGCACTCGCGCTCACCATGGACGACGACCCGTCCGTCACCCAGGCCGCGCTGCTCGCCCGGGGACTCAACCCGGGGTTACGGCTGGTGATCCGGATCTTCAACAACACCCTCGGCCAGCGCCTGCAACACCTGCTCGACCGGACGACGGACCGTTCCGGGGGCTCGACGGCGGTGCTGTCCGCCTCGGACACCGCCACCCCGGCGCTGGTGTCCTCGGCCGTGACCGACCGGAACCAGGTCATACCCATGGACGGCGGGACGTTCTCCGTCGTGGAGTTCTCCCTGCTCGAGGACCCGCCCCCGCAACCGCCGGACGGCACGACCGTCCCGCTGGCGCTGCTCGCGCAGCGCGTCGACGACCAGGTGGGCTCGGGGACGACGCCCCTGCACACGCTGCTTCCCTCCGCCGCCCAGACCGCCGCCGCGACCGAGCCCACCACCCGCGCCGTGCTGCACCTTCGACACGACCCCAACCCCCCGCCGGAACCGGGGCCCCGCTTCCCGCGCCTCCGGCTGGGCGCGCTGTTCTCCCGCCGGCTGCGCCTCGCAGCGCTGGGGCTCGCGGTGCTCGTCGCGGTGCTGACCCTGTCGACCTGGCTGGCTACGGGGGACTCGCTCCCACTGTCGCTGTACCTGGTGCTCATGGATGTGGCCGCGATGGGCAATCCGGCCCTGGGTCAACCGTTGGCCCGGCAGCTGCTGCAACTGCTGGCCGCCTTCACCGGGATGCTGATCATGCCGCTGGTGCTGGCACTGGTGCTGGAGAACCTGGGAGCGCTGCGCAATGTCAGCACGCTCGACCGGCCACGGCGGACCATCACCGACCACATCGTGATCATCGGCCTCGGCAAGGTCGGGACCAGGGTGCTGGAACGGCTCGCCGACATGCGGATCCCCGTCGTCGCGGTGGAACGCAACCCCGACGCGCCCGGCATCGCCCTGGCCCGACAGCGGAACGTCCCCGTCGTGGTCGGCGACATCTCCCAGCCGGACGTCTACAAGCGTGCCCGGATCAGCCGGAGCCAGACGCTGATGGCACTGACCAGCAACGACAGCGTCAACCTCGAAGCGGTGCTGTACGCGAGGGAGGAGCGGCCCGACCTCCGCGTCGTGCTCCGGCTGTTCGACGACGCCTTCGCCAGCACGGTCTACCGGGCGCTGCGCGCCTCCTACCCGACCGCGCGGATTCGCAGCCGCAGCGTGTCCTACCTGGCGGCGCCAGCCTTCGCCGCCGCCATGATGGGGCCTCAGGTCGTGGCGGCGATCCCGGTGGAACGCCAGATGCTGCTGATCGCGACGGTGGGTGTGCGGGGCCGTCTGGCCCTGGTGGGTCAGAGCGTCGGCGAGGCGTTCCGGCCCGGTGGCTGGCGCGTCGTCGGACTGCAGTCGGACCAGGGCCATGTGGCCTGGAACCCGGATCAGGGGCGGGTGCTGACCGCCGAGGACCGGGTGGTGGTGGTCGCCACCCGCGAGGGGCTGGGACTGCTGCTGCAGCGGCGTCGCGGAGCGAGCCTGATCGAAGCACCCTCACCGGCCGAGGAGCCGCCGGCGCCGACCGGTCCACGCGAGGCCCCCGGAGCCGTGCCGCTGGCCGGCGTCCCCGCGCAGGGGCACTCCGCCGTTCCGCGCTTCCGGCGCCGTCCGGACGAGAGCGCCACCTCCCCGCTGCCGCACCTGCCCCGGGCTCAGCCGAGTCCGCCGTACCCGCCCGCGCAGGAACCGGAGGGCCACGCCGGTCAGGCCGGCCACACCGGTCAGGCCGAGGGGCCTTCCAGATAGGCGAGCGCCTCGGCGCCGTCTTCGGCGAAGCGGACCAGCTCGTCGAGCGGCCGGGGCAGGAAGCCGTCGGCCGCCATCCGCTGGAGCTGCGTGCGCATGCCGTCGTAGAAGCCCTCGGTGTCGAGCAGCACGACCGGCTTGACGTGCAGCCCGTGCTTCTTCAGCTCCACGACCTCGGTGACCTCGTCCAGTGTGCCGAGACCGCCGACCAGGACCACGACCGCGTCGGCGCGGGCGAGCAGCACGGCCTTGCGCTCCGCCAGGTCGGCGGTCATCACCAGCTCGTCGGCGCCCTGGTAGGTCTTGTGCGAGAGCATCCCGACGTTGACGCCGACGAGCCTGCCCCCGGCCGCCTTCACCTCGTCGGCGACGACGCCCATCAGCCCCGCGTCGGAGCCGCCCCAGACCAGGGTGTGGCCGTGCTCGCCGAGCAGGCGGGCGAAGTCGCGGGCGGGCTTGGTGTAGCGCTCGGCCAGCTCGTTGGCGGAGCAGAAGACGGTGATGTTCATGGGTTCCCCGTGGTGGGCGGCGGTGGTCGAGTGCGAGTGGCCGGCTCAGCCGGAGAGGACCCCGCGCGAGGTCGTCGCGATCGTCGCCGAGCCGACGACCCGGGTCCCTTGGTACAGGACGACGGCCTGACCGGGCGCGATACCGCGCGCGGGCTGGTCCAGGACGACCCGCAGCTCGCCGTCCACCAGCTCGGCGGACGCGGGCACCGGCTCGCCGTGGGCGCGCAGCTGCACCGTGTACGCGCCCGGCGTGAAGGCCGCCTCGCCGCACCAGCGCGGCTTGATCCCGGTGAGCGCGGCCACGTCCAGGGCCTCGACCGGGCCGACCGTGACCCGGTTGTCGACCGGCGAGATGTCCAGGACGTAGCGGGGCTTGCCGTCCGCCGCCGGGTGGCCGATCCGCAGGCCCTTGCGCTGGCCGATGGTGAAGCCGTACGCGCCGCTGTGCTCGCCGAGCCTGGTGCCGTCCACGTCGACGATCTCGCCGGGGGCGGCGCCGAGGCGCTGCTCCAGGAAGCCCTGGGTGTCGCCGTCGGCGATGAAGCAGATGTCATGGCTGTCCGGCTTCTTGGCGACGGCCAGGCCGCGCCGCTCCGCCTCCTCGCGGACCAGCTCCTTGGGGGTGTCGCCGAGCGGGAACAGCGCGTGGGCCAGCTGGTCCGCGTCGAGGACGCCGAGGACGTACGACTGGTCCTTGGCCGGGTCGACGGCGCGGTGCAGCTCGCGGGCGCCGTCCGGGCCGGTGAGGATCTGCGCGTAGTGGCCGGTGCAGACCGCGTCGAAGCCCAGGGCGACGGCCTTGTCCAGCAGCGCCGAGAACTTGATCTTCTCGTTGCAGCGCAGGCACGGGTTGGGGGTCCGTCCGGCGGCGTACTCGGCGACGAAGTCGTCGATCACGTCCTCGCGGAAGCGCTCGGCCAGGTCCCACACGTAGAAGGGGATGCCGATCACGTCGGCGGCCCGGCGGGCGTCGCGGGAGTCCTCCAGCGTGCAGCAGCCGCGCGCGCCGGTACGGAAGGACTGCGGGTTGCTCGACAGCGCCAGGTGGACGCCGGTCACCTCGTGCCCTGCCGCGGCGACCCGCGCCGCCGCGACGGCGGAGTCCACCCCGCCGGACATCGCGGCGAGGACGCGCAGCCGCCCCCCACCGAGCGAACCGGAATCGTCAGGAGCCCCAGGAAAGTCATTCATGATGTAACCAGGGTACGGTCCGCGCAGACGGGGTCCCCGCGTCGATGTCCCGGCCCCGCGCCTTACGGCCCGGGGAGCGGCCGTTACCGCCGCGCTGCCGCGCCCGCCATCCGGGCCCGCTCCACGACCGGGCCGATCGCGGAGGCCAGCGCGGCGACATCGGCCGGGGTCGAGGTGTGGCCGAGCGAGAACCGCAGCGAGGCCCGGGCCGGCGCCGGCTCCACGCCCATCGCCAGCAGCACGTGGCTGGGCTGCGGTACCCCGGCCGAGCAGGCGGATCCGGTCGAGCACTCGATGCCGCGGGCGTCGAGCAGCATCAGCAGCGCGTCGCCCTCGCAGCCGGGGAAGGAGAAGTGCGCGCTCGCGGGCAGCCGCCCCTCCGGGCTCGGATCGCCGTTGAGGACGGCGTCCGGGACGGCCGACAGCACGGCAGCGACCAACTCGTCCCGTAGCACCGAGAGCTCGCGGGCGTGCTGCGGCTGCCGCTCGGCGGCGATCGCGGCCGCTGCCGCGAAGCCGGCCGCCGCCGGTACGTCGAGGGTGCCGGAGCGGACGTCCCGCTCCTGGCCGCCGCCGTGCAGCAGCGGCACGGGGTTCACGTTGCGGCCGATCAGCAGCGCGCCGATGCCGTACGGGCCGCCGATCTTGTGGCCGGTGACGGTGAGCGCGTCGAGACCGGAGTCGGCGAACGAGACCGGCAGCTGGCCGAACGCCTGCACCGCGTCGGCATGCATCGGAATACCGAACTCGCGTGCTATGGCTGCGAGTTCGCGTACCGGCTGGATGGTGCCGACCTCGTTGTTCGCCCACATCACGGTGACCAGGGCGACGTCGGCCGGATTCGAGGCGATGGCCGCGCGCAGGGATTCGGGGTGGACCCGGCCGAAGCCGTCCACCGGGAGCCACTCGACCCGCGCGCCCTCGTGCCGCTCCAGCCACTCCACGGCGTCCAGCACCGCATGGTGCTCGACCGGGCTGCAGAGGACCCGGACCCGTGCCGGGTCGGCGTCGCGCCGGGCCCAGTAGAGGCCCTTGACGGCGAGGTTGTCGGACTCGGTGCCGCCCCCGGTGAGCACGACCTCGCTCGGGCGGGCGCCCAGGGCCAGGGCCAGGGTCTCGCGGGACTCCTCGACGACGCGGCGGGCACGGCGGCCGGCGGCGTGCAGGGAGGAGGCGTTGCCGGTGCTGCCGAGATGGGCGGTCATGGCGTGGACCGCTTCGGGGAGCATCGGGGTGGTCGCCGCATGGTCGAGATAGGGCATGGCGGGATCAAGTGTAGGGGTGATCGCGCACGCCCCGCTGCCACCCTCCGCTGCCACGGTCGTTGCATCCCCTGCAACGGCTCTCTAGGATCCCAGCACACGCGTACGACGGCGTCGCGCGGGACCAACGGGGCAGGCTGGGCGGAACCTATGACACAGACGGTGGACCGGGCGCTGGTGATCCTCGCCTCGCTGGCCGAGGGCCCAGCCTCCCTCGAACAGGCCGCGAACCGGATCGGAGTCCACAAGTCCACCGCGCTGCGCCTGCTGCGCACCCTGGAGCAGCACGGCTTCGTCCACCGCCAGCCGGACTACCGCTACCGCCTCGGCGGCAAGCTGTTCTCACTGGCGCAGCTGGCCCTGGAGAGCATCGACGTCCGGGTCGTTGCCGCGCCGCACCTCGCCGCCCTCAACGAGCGCTGCGGGCACACCGTGCACCTCGCGGTCTACGAGGACGACGAGGTCACCTATGTCGACAAACTGGAGAGCCGCTACCCGGTCCGGATGTACTCGCGCATCGGCAAGCGGGCGCCGCTGACCGCCTCGGCCGTGGGCAAGGTGCTGCTCGCCGACCTTCCCGAGGCGCGGCGCCGCGAGGTCGCCGAGAACCTCGAGTACCCGGCGTACACGGCGCGCTCGCTGCGCACCCCGGCCGCACTGCTGGCGGAACTGGCGACGGTTCGCGAGCAGGGATGGGCGGTGGACCGCAGCGAGTACGAGGAGACGGTCAACTGCGTGGCCGTGCCGATCCGGGGCATCGACGGCCGGGTGATCGCGGCCTGTTCGATCTCCACGCCGACGGTGGTCGCGCCGCTCAGCACGCTGCGGCGGCTGATCCCCGAGCTGCTGCGCACCGCCGAGGCGGTGTCGCAGGAGTACGGCGGCCGAGCCGACGCCTGACGGCCTGGTGGGGAGCGCTGACCTCCGATCAGTCGCCGCTCTCCCCGAGGGCGCTGGAGCTCCCCCGGTGCCAGGCGCGCGGCGCCCGCCAGTCGTAGCGCAGCGCCAGCATCCGCAGGGTGAAGGCGACCAGCGCGGCAGCGGTCCCGGTGACCGCGGTCAGGTGCTGCACAGAGATCAGCACCGCCACGATCCCGGAGCCGACCAGCGCGGGCACGGCGTACAGGGCGCGGTCCCAGCGCAGCAGCGAGGGCAACTCGTTGACGAGCACGTCGCGGGCGACGCCGCCGCCGGCCGCGGTGATCATGCCCAGTGCGATGTCGGCGACCGCGCCCAGGCCGTAGTCATGGGCCTTGACGGTGCCGGCGACGCAGAACAGGCCGAGCCCAGCGGCGTCCAGGACCTGGATCGTGCCGTTGATCCGCTGCACCTCGGGGTGCAGGAAGATCACGACCAGTGAGGCCAGCAGCGGGGTGAGGAAGTACCCCATGTTCTGGAACGCCGCGGGCGGCACCGCCCCGATGATCAGGTCGCGGAACACCCCGCCGCCCAGAGCGGTGACCTCGGCGAGGACGGCGATGCCGAAGATGTCCAGGTTCTTGCGGACGGCGAGCAGGCCGCCGGAGAGCGCGAAGACGAAGATCCCGACGAGGTCGAGCGCCTGCTGGACGTCGGGCGAGAAGAGATGCGAGGTCACGACACCAGTTCTACCGGGTCGGCGGGGCGGCGGACCGGGCGGCCGGGGGGCGCCGCCCCTGGGGCTGAATGGATCAATTCAGGACGCCTCAGACGTCACCGGTTCACACGCCAGAAACACTGGCAGTCTCACATCCCAGACGAGTAGGCAAAGAGCGAGCAAAATACACCACTTCTCGGGGTGCCCACACAAATAGGTTCAAAAGGGACATAAAGCGGGGTTCCAGCGTCTTGACGCTTCCCGTCACGACCCCCCATTACCGGATATTTCGGACATTGGATCATAACGCCACGATCTCGCATGATCTCATTCTGGTCTCAGCACTGCTTGAGGCCTTGAGTCGCGAAAAACTACTTGCGTAGAGTCCCCTCACCGCGCCGCGCCACGAACATCTGAACTGAGATCCGGGGATGTCCGAACGATGACCATTCCAACCGAGCCGACCGAGCCCACCGGGGATGCAACTGTCCTGGTGGCCGAGTCGGATTCATCGCAGGGCCCCAAGCCCCCCGCCACGCCTGTCATCGCCGGCCGCTCGCCAGCCCGAATGGCCTGGACGCGTCTGAAGCGCGACCGTGCTTCGATGATCGCCTTCGTCGTGGCCCTCATATTCATCCTGGCCGCCGTAGCCTCTCCGCTGCTGTCCGCTTTGGAGGGATGGGGACCGGTTTCCCCTGACCTGAAGGGAATCAACCCGGACAAGGGGAATTTCCCGCTGGGCGCACTCGGCGGCGTCAGCGGCAAGCACTGGCTCGGCGTCGAGCCGGGAACCGGCTACGACGTGTTCTCGCGCCTGGTCTACGGCCTGCGGACGTCTCTGATCGTCTCGCTGCTCGCGGCCACCATCTCCACGGCACTCGGCGTAGTGATGGGCCTCGCTGCGGGCTACTTCGGCGGCAAGGTCGACTCATTCCTCAACTGGATCATGAACGTGGTGCTGGCCTTCCCGCAGCTGCTGTTCATCATCGCGTTGACCCCTGTGATCACCAACGCCTTCCAGACGGACGCCCACGGCGGGACCAGCGAGACGCTCCAGCTGGGCTCGATCGTCGTGATCATCTCCGCCTTCGCCTGGGCCTACACCGCCCGACTTGTTCGTGGGCAGGTGCTCTCGCTCCGCGAGCGGGAGTTCGTGGACGCCGCGCGAATCATGGGTGGTGGCCCGGGTCACATCCTGTTCAAGCAGCTGCTGCCGAACCTGTGGGCGCCCATCCTGATCTCCTTCGCGCTGGCGGTCCCCACCAACATCGCCACCGAGGCGGCCCTGTCCTTCCTGGGCGTCGGGGTTGTCCCTCCGAACCCGGACCTGGGTTCGATGCTCGAATCTGCAACCCAGTACTACCTGTATGACCCGACCTACATGGTCCTTCCAGGTATGACGCTGTTGCTCGTCATTCTGTCGCTGAACCTCTTCGGCGACGGTGTGCGCGACGCTCTGGACCCCAGGGCGAACCGCAACTGATCTTCCGCACCAGTCGGCCGGTCCGGTCGGCTCCGGGCGGGGTAACCAAGAAGACTACAAGGAGACCCATCATCATGATGCGCAACAAGCGCACGGTCACCATGACCGCGATCGCGATTACCGTCGCCTTGGGAGCCACTGCCTGTGGCGGTTCCAAGGGCAGCAGTGCCGGCGGGACCACGGGCGGGGTGACCCAGGGTGGAACCCTGCTCTACTACACGCCGAGCGACTTCGACCACATCGACCCGCAGCGTACGTACACCACGCAGGGCCAGAACATCGGGCGTGAGATATACCGCTCGCTGACCGGCTGGACGCAGGACGCCTCCGCGCCCAGCGCCGCCCCGAAGCTCGTCGGCGACCTTGCGACGGACACCGGCACCTCGAGCAATGGCGCGAAGACCTGGACCTTCCACATCCGCCCGAACGTGAAGTGGCAGGACGGCACCGTCGTCACGGCGCAGGACGTCAAGTACGGCGTCGAGCGCTCCTTCGACCCGGACCTCTCCGGTGGCCCGCAGTACGCCTCGCAGTGGCTGGCCAACGACAAGAACTACAAGGGCCCGACCAAGAGCGGCGACCTTGCCTCCATCGAGACCCCTGACGCCAGCACCATCGTCTTCGAGCTGAGCACCCCGGTCTCGGACTTCAACGAGGCGACGGCGATGGAGACCTTCTCCGCCGTGCCGAAGGCCCACGACACCGGCGCCACCTACGACACCACGGTGTGGTCGGACGGTCCGTACCAGATCCAGAGCTACACCAAGAACAAGGAACTGGTCCTCACTCGCAACAAGCAGTGGACCAAGGCAGTCGACCCGCTGCGCGACCAGAACGTCGACTCCATCGACGTCAAGATGGGCCAGGACCAGGCCGCCACCGACCAGCTGATGAAGGCGGACGGCCCCGACGCCCAGCACGCCATCATCGAGGACCCGGTCGCCGGCACCGACCTCAGCTCCTTCTCCAGCGACCCGACCCTCAAGTCGCGCTGGCACTCCATCGCCGCCCCCGGTACCAACTACCTGGCGATGAACGTCACCACGATCAAGGACCTCAAGGTCCGCCAGGCGATCGAGTGGGCGATCAACAAGCAGACCGTCCGTGGCGCGTTCGGTGGTTCGGCGTACGGCGACTACGCCACCACCTTCCTGCCCAAGGGCACCGACGGCCGCGTCGACACCGCCCCGTACGGCACCGACCCCGCCGGTGACCCGGCCAAGGCGAAGGCGCTGCTCCAGGCTGCGGGCGTCAGCAACCTGACCCTGTCGCTGGCTGTCGAGGCCACCCCGACCCAGGGCAAGGTCGCCACGGCGATCAAGGACGCGCTGGCCAACGTCGGCATCACCGTCAACATCAAGCCGATCGACCGCGGCAGCTACTTCAACACCGTCGGCAAGATCGCCAACAACTACGACCTGATCTGGGGCGACTGGATCGCTGACTGGCCCAACGCCAGCACCATCCTGCCGCCGCTGTTCGACGGCCGTCAGATCATCCCCACCGGCAACCAGGTCTTCTCGCAGCTGAAGGACCCGGCCGCTGAGGCGCAGATGGACAAGATCTCGGCCATGGCCGACCCGGCCCAGGCCAACGCCGCCTGGGGCGCGCTGGACGTCCAGATGCTGCAGAACGACGCCGCCGTCGTGCCGCTCGTCTACATGACCTTCAACGAGCTCCAGGGCTCGAAGGTCGGCGGGCTCACCGACGACACCGTGCTGGCCGAGATGAACCTGGCCCACGTCTACGTCAAGAAGTAACCAGCAGTTCCCCCGGTCGGCGGCGGCAACCTCGCCGCCGACCGGGGTCGCCACACCGGCACCCCGTCCGTATCGTCACCCCGCGCGCAGGTCACACCCCGCCGGCCCACAGCGAGAGGGAGGCGGACCAGGCTCCCCGCCAGGTCCCAGCACCACATGACTCGTTATCTGATTCGACGCTTGCTGAGCGCATTCACCATCATCGTGGTGATCAGCTTCATTACCTTCCTCATCTTCTTCGCCGTGCCTTCCGACCCTGCCGTGCTGGCGTGCGGCAAGACCTGCACGCCCGACCGCATCCTGCAGATCAGGCACTCGCTGGGCCTGGACAAGAGCATCCTGATCCAGTACGGCGAGTACGTGAAGGGCTTCTTCGCCGGGCGGACGTTCGGGGACGGCCCGCTCGCGGTCAAGTGCCCGGCCCCCTGCATGGGCATCTCCTTCCACGACGACTCCAACGTGTGGTCCACCTTGATGGGTCGCGTCCCCGCGGACATCTCGCTGGCCACCGGCGCGGCCCTGGTCTTCCTGGTCACCGGCGTCGGCCTGGGCATCGTGGCGGCGGTCCGCAAGGGCGGGCTGGCCGACAAGGCGGCGGTCGGATTCGCCCTCTTCGGCATCTCGCTGCCGATCTACTTCACCGCCCTGGTGCTGCAGTTCTTCTTCGTCGACAAGTGGCAGCTGCTGCCTGCGCCGAACTACACCCCCATCACCCAGGACCCGGTGCAGTGGTTCACCGGACTGATCCTCCCCTGGGCCTCGCTGGTGATCGGCTTCCTGGCCTTCTACACCCGGCTGACCCGCTCCACGATGCTGGAGACCATGGGTGAGGACTTCGTGCGCACCGCCCGGGCGAAGGGTCTGTCCCAGCGCAAGGTGATCTTCAAGCACGCCCTGCGCGCTGCGATCACCCCGGTGGTCACCATCTTCGGCATGGACTTCGGATACCTGATCGGCGGCGCGGCGATCATCACCGAGTCCGCCTTCGGCATCCCCGGCCTCGGCCTGCTCGCCGTACAGTCGGTCCAGGACTCCGACCTGCCGGTGATCATGGCCACCACGCTCTTCGCCGCCACCGCCGTCGTGCTCGCCAACGTCGTCGTGGACGTCGTCTACGGCATCATCGACCCTCGCGTCCGCCTCGCCTGACCAGCCGAGCCTGAACCAACCGGCGCGGGTCGGCGATCCCGACCCCCCGTCGACTTAGGAAGTACCAGTGGCCTTCGAACTCTCGACGCAGACCGTGCCCGTCAATCCGCCGTCCTCCTTCCTGGAGGTCCGGGACCTGCGCGTGCACTTCCCCACCGAGGACGGCCTCGTCAAGTCGGTGGACGGGGTGTCCTTCTCCCTGGAGAAGGGCAAGACGCTCGGCATCGTCGGCGAGTCCGGCTCCGGGAAGTCCGTCACCAGCCTGGCCCTACTCGGCCTGCACAAGGGCTCGCGGGCCCAGGTCTCCGGAGAGATCTGGGTGGACGGGGACGAACTCGTCGCGCTGCCCGAGGCCGAGATGCGCTCGCTGCGCGGCAACAAGGTCTCCATGATCTTCCAGGACCCGCTGTCGGCGCTGCACCCCTTCTTCACGGTGGGTTCGCAGATCGCCGAGGCGTACCAGGTGCACCACAAGGTGTCCAAGAAGGAGGCCCTCGTCCGGGCCGTGGACATGCTCAAGCGTGTCGGCATCCCGCAGCCGGAGCGCAGGGCGAAGAGCTACCCGCACGAGTTCTCCGGCGGTATGCGCCAGCGCGCCATGATCGCCATGTCGCTGGTCTGCGACCCCGAGCTGCTCATCGCGGACGAGCCGACCACAGCCCTGGACGTGACCGTCCAGGCGCAGATTCTCGACCTGATCCGGGACCTGCAGGAGGAGTTCGGCTCCGCCGTCATCATCATCACCCACGACCTCGGCGTGGTCGCCGAGATCGCCGACGACATCCTGGTGATGTACGGCGGGCGCCGGATCGAGTACGGCAGCGTCAGGGATGTGCTGAAGGCCCCCGAGCACCCGTACGCATGGGGCCTGCTGCAGTCCATGCCGCACCTCGGCGGTGACGTCAACACCAGGCTCAACCCGATCCAGGGCGCTCCGCCGAGCCTGATCAACCTGCCGACCGGCTGTGCCTTCCACCCCCGGTGCGACTACAAGGACCGCGTCGCCGACGACCGCTGCGTCACCGAACGGCCCGAACTGCTGCCGGTTCCCGGCACCGACAAGCACATCGCGGCCTGCCACCTCACCGGGGACAACAAGATCGAGATCCGCAGCGCAGCCGAGCGGCTCGCCAAGTGACCGCGGCGGACGAACAGGAGTATGGCGTGAGCACCACCGACACCGTGCCGGGGCCCCGCGAGGAGGCCACCGTCCCCGCTACCGGCGGCGACGAGCTGCTGCAGGTCAAGGGCCTGCAGATGCACTTCCCGATCCGTCAGGGCATCGTCTGGCAGCGGCAGGTCGGCGCGGTCCGCGCGGTCGACGGCATCGACTTCTCGGTCCGCTCGGGCGAGTCCCTGGGTCTGGTCGGCGAGTCCGGTTGCGGCAAGTCCACCACCGGACGCCTGGTCACCAGGCTGCTCGAGCCCACGGCCGGCACCATTCGCTTCGACGGTGAGGACATCACCCACAAGCGTGTGTCGACCATGCGCGAGGCCCGGCAGAACCTCCAGATGATCTTCCAGGACCCGTACTCCTCGCTCAACCCGAGGCACACCATCGGGACGATCATCGAGACCCCGATGAAGCTCAACGGCATCAACCCGGAGCAGGGGCACAAGAAGCGCGCCCAGGAGCTGCTGGAGATCGTCGGCCTCAGCCCGGAGCACTACAACCGGTATCCGAACGAGTTCTCCGGCGGGCAGCGCCAGCGCATCGGCATCGCCCGGGCCCTGGCCCTGAAGCCGAAGCTCATCGTCGCCGACGAGCCGGTCTCCGCCCTGGACGTCTCCATCCAGGCGCAGGTCGTCAACCTGCTCCAAGACCTCCAGCGGGAGTTCAACCTCGCGTTCGTCTTCATCGCCCACGACCTCGCGGTGGTCCGCCACTTCTCCGAGCGGGTCGCGGTGATGTACCTGGGCAAGATCGTCGAGATCGCCGACCGCGAGACGCTCTACCTGCGCCCGCAGCACCCGTACACCCACGCGCTGCTGTCGGCCGTCCCCGAGGCCGACCCGGACAGCGTCCAGCGGCGTGAGCGCATCCGCCTCACCGGCGACGTGCCCAGCCCGATCAACCCGCCGTCCGGATGCCGCTTCCGCACCCGCTGCTGGAAGGCGCAGGAGATCTGCGCCGCCCAGGAGCCGCCGCTGGTGCAGCTGCTGGGCTCGGCCGAGGGCCACCAGGCCGCCTGCCACTTCCCCGAGGTCAAGCAGGTGGTCGCGCCGGAGTGACCCCGGTGCGACCGGCCTGCCGGTGAGACGAAGGGGGCGCATCCCTCAGACGGTGCGCCCCCTTCGTCATGCCCGGCGTCACCCGGTCCGACTCGGTCCGACTTGGTCCCGCCCGGTCCGACTCGGTTCGACTCGGTCCGGGCCGGGGCGTTACCGGCCGGTGTAGGGATAGCCGTACCCGCCCGGGGCGGCGAGGGTGCGCTGGAAGAACGGCGCCATGCGCACCTGGAGCCACTGCGCCACCGGGTCGTACGGATCGGACATCGCGACGGTCGATACCGCGACTCCCTGCGGAACCCCGGGGAGGGCGTGCTGCATCATCAGCCGCACCGACTCGACCGCGGGCGGGCTGGAGTCGTACAGATCCAGACCGATCACCAGATACGGGTCCCCCCAGGCGGGTTGGACCCACGCCCGGCGCAGCGAGCGGACCGCCGGCGTCCCCGAGGCGGCCTGGGTGAGCAGGGCATAGAACTGGTCGGCCGCGACCTGGGGCTCGCTGATCCGGAGCGGCCCGGCCGGCAGCCGGTCCAGGCCGCCGGCGATACGGCGCAGGTCGGCCCAGGGCAGGCCGACCCCGCCACCCGGCTGATGGGGGTTCAGCCACAGTCCCCAGCGCTCGCGGTAGAGCGAGGCCGCGATCTCGCGACCGCTCATCACCTGGTACGCCCGGGACCAGCCGCTGGCGGAGATCTGCTCGGCGGAGGTCACGCAGGGCGCGTAGCCGAACCCGCCGACCTCCATGTTCCCGTACTGCGCGTCGGGGCGTCCGGGCTCGCCGTGCCAGAGCAGCATCACCACCTGGCCCTCGCCGACGGCGCGCAGCAGCCGCTCGTAGGCGTCGTAGCGCCCCGGAGCCACCTCCCGCAGCGCCTGCTCGATGGCGCCCCCGCCGCCTGACTGGACCACTGCCACCCTCTCCCTGCCTGCCGACCCCGACTCTGCCGTGCCCTGCCCTGCCTTGCCCTGCTCTGCCGGACGCCCCCTGCGTGCCCGAGCGGCCAGCCTAGTGCCCTGCGGGGTTCCGTTCGAAGAACGGTGCGGCGGCGGTGAGCATCCAGTCCCCGACCGGGTCCTGGGCGATGTCCAGCAGGACGATCCCCAGCTCCCAGGGCAGCGGCACGGCGCCCAGGGCCCGTCCCAGGGCCTGCGTCACGGCCTCCTGGTCGGCGGGCTGCCAGCGGTCCAGTTCGACGCCGACGAAGAGCTTCTCGCGCTCGCCCTCGACCTGCACCAGGGCTCGACGCGCCGTCAGCACGACGGGCGTGTAGGCGAGTTCACCCACGGCCACGGTCAGGAAGTCCAGCGGGTCCTCGTGCGGTTCCGGCAGGCGCAGACCCACCCGCGCGCCCGTCGCCCCTTGGTGCGCGCGCGCCTCGCCGCCGCCCCCGCACAGCTCGGCGACTCCCGCCGCCGGGATCGGCACCCCCACCGCGCCTTCGGGATTCACCACGATGCCCACGCCCAGCGGCATCCCCTGCGCGAGTTCCCGCACCGGAGCGACCGTGAACGGCATGTTCCCGGCAATCCGGCGGAACTGGTCCTCGGAGCTGAATACCGGCACGAAGGGCTGCCCGGCGAGCTCGGTCGTGGGCAGTTCCAGGGTTGTCCCGTCGTAGCCCCCGCCGCCGGGCAGCGGGACCCAGACCTGGCTGCGTCGCAGCACCTCCACCACGCGGGGAGTCGCGCCCGGGTCGCCGATGGCGGCGACGAGCACGCGCTCCAGCTCGTTCGCCGGCCAGCCGCCGAGGCCTTCGCCGACCCCGCTGTCCGTACCGGGCTGGGCCGGGATGCCCACGCTGTCCACCGGGTGCTGCATCGCTGCTACCGCCGTTCTCCGCACTGGTCCGCCGCAGACTGGTTCGCCGCAGGATATCGAGCCCGGGTGAGTCGAGGGGCGCGCCCGGGCAAGGGCGTGCTGCGCGCCGCCAGTACTCCATGCCATGATGAGCGCGACCAACAACTCCACACCGGCCGTTCAAACCCGCGCGGGAGAGCCAGGCCGACCCCTGTTCCCAGGAGTTCCAGCGGACAGAGGTCGCAGTCGGCGCCGAAGGAGCAAGCCCTCCCCGGAATCTCTCAGGCACAGCTACCGCACGGGCGAGGCACATCTGGAAAGCGGTCAGGCCGCGGTTAGTCCGCAGCCATGCCCCACCCACGGTGCAAGCCGCGTTCATGCCCCCTGCTTCGGGTGGAGGACGCGGTGAAGCTCTCAGGTTGCGACGACAGAGGGGGAGGCCCTGCCGCAGCATGCCCTGCGTTCCCCCGCAGGTCGTGAGCACGTCCTGAGAGCTCTAGGAGCCCCCTATGTCCGATCTCCGACTCACCGCGCTGGACTCCGTCCATCGCTCCCTCGGCGCGACCATGACCGACTTCGCGGGCTGGGACATGCCGCTGCGGTACGGCAGCGAGCGCGAGGAGCACAACGCCGTGCGCACCCGGGCCGGCCTGTTCGACCTCTCCCACATGGGCGAGATCACCGTGACCGGCCCGCAGGCCGGGGAACTGCTGGACCACGCGCTGGTCGGCTTCGTCTCGGCGCTGGGCCTGAACCGCGCCCGCTACACCATGATCTGCGCGGCTGACGGCGGCATCCTCGACGACCTGATCGTCTACCGCACCGGCGAGACCGAGTTCCTGGTCGTCGCGAACGCGTCCAACGCCCAACTGGTCCTGGACGAGATCACCGCCCGGGCCGGCTCCTTCGACGCCGCCGTCCGCGACGACCGCGACGCCTACGCGCTGATCGCGATCCAGGGCCCCGAGGCCACCGCGATCCTGAGCCCGCTCACGGACTCCGACCTGCCCGCCCTGAAGTACTACACCTCGCTGCCGGCCACGGTGGCCGGCCGGCCGGCACTGCTGGCCCGTACCGGCTACACCGGCGAGGACGGCTTCGAGCTCTTCGTCGCCCCGGCCGACGCGGAGCACCTCTGGGCCGAGCTGACCGCTGCCGGGGCCGATCGCGGCCTGGTTCCCTGCGGCCTGTCCTGCCGCGACACACTGCGGCTGGAAGCCGGCATGCCGCTGTACGGCCACGAGCTCACCACCGCGCTCACCCCCTTCGACGCCGGCCTGGGCCGGGTCGTCCGCTTCGACAAGACGACCAACGACGGTGACTTCGTCGGCCGCGCCGCGCTGGAGAAGGCCGCCGAGCAGGCCGCCGCCACTCCCCCGCGGGTTTTGGTCGGCCTGGTCTCCCCCGGGCGCCGGGTGCCCCGGGCCGAGATGAACGTGGTCACCGCGGACGGTGCCGGCACCATCATCGGCTCGATCACCTCCGGCGCACCCTCCCCCACCCTGGGCAAGCCGATCGCGATGGCCTACGTCGACGCCGCGCACGCCGCGCCGGGCACGACCGTCGCCGTGGACGTGCGCGGCACGCACGAGCCGGTCGAGGTCGTGGCCCTGCCGTTCTACAAGCGCGCCCGCTGAACCTGCTCCGTCGATCGCCCCGCCCCGCCACGGGGTGGTTTCGCCGTACCCCCATCTCATCCTGGAGAATCACCGTCATGAGCAACCCCCAGCACCTCACGTACAGCAAGGAACACGAGTGGCTGACGGCCGTCGAGGACGGCGTGGCGACCGTGGGCATCACCGCCTTCGCCGCCGACGCGCTCGGCGACGTCGTCTATGTGCAGCTCCCCGAGGTCGGCCAGACCGTGACCGCGGGCGAGACCTGCGGCGAACTGGAGTCGACCAAGTCGGTCAGCGACCTCTACTCCCCCGCGAGCGGCGAGATCGTCGAGGCCAACCAGGCCGTGGTGGACGACCCCGCGCTGGTGAACTCCGCCCCCTTCACCGAGGGCTGGCTGTTCAAGATCCGCCTCGACGGCACTCCCGAGGGCCTACTGTCCGCCGACGAGTACTCCGCCCACACCGGCGCCTAGCCCCCTCCCGTCGCCCGACCACCACCCCCTTCCGTGGCGCTTCGCGCCCTCCCCTTTCTGTCGCCCGACCACCACCCCCTTCCGTGGCGCTTCGCGCCCTCCCCTTTCTGTCGCCCGACCACCACCCCCTTCCGTGGCGCTTCGCGCCCGGCCTTGTGAGGGAACACACACCATGACGGTTCTGAACCAGTCCCTGCATTCGCTCGACCCGGAGGTCGCGGCGGCTGTGGACGCCGAGCTGCACCGCCAGCAGTCCACCCTGGAGATGATCGCCTCCGAGAACTTCGCCCCGGTGGCGGTCCTGGAAGCACAGGGCTCGGTACTGACCAACAAGTACGCCGAGGGCTACCCCGGCCGGCGCTACTACGGCGGCTGCGAGCACGTCGACGTCGTCGAACAACTCGCCATCGACCGGGTCAAGGCACTGTTCGGCGCCGAGGCCGCCAACGTCCAACCCCACTCCGGCGCCTCCGCCAACGCCGCCGCCATGTTCGCCATGATCAAACCCGGCGACACCATCCTGGGACTGGACCTGGCCCACGGCGGCCACCTGACCCACGGCATGCGCATCAACTTCTCCGGCAAGCTCTACAACGTCGCCGCCTACCACGTCGACCCCCAGACCAACCTGGTCGACATGGACGAGGTCGAACGCCTCGCCAAGGAACACCAACCCCAACTCATCATCGCCGGCTGGTCCGCCTACCCCCGCCAACTCGACTTCCCCGCCTTCCGCCGCATCGCCGACAGCGTCGGCGCCCTGCTCATGGTCGACATGGCCCACTTCGCCGGCCTGGTCGCCGCCGGCCTGCACCCCAACCCCGTCCCCTACGCCGACGTAGTCACCACCACCACCCACAAAACCCTCGGCGGACCACGCGGCGGCGTCATCCTGTCCACCCAGGAATGGGCCAAGAAGATCAACTCCGCGGTCTTCCCCGGCCAACAGGGCGGCCCCCTCGAACACGTCATCGCCGCCAAGGCCGTCGCCTTCAAGGTCGCCGCCACCGACGAGTTCAAGGACCGCCAGCAGCGCACCCTTCACGGCGCCCGCATCCTGGCCGACCGCCTCACCCAACCCGACGCCACCGCCGCCGGCATCTCCGTCCTGACCGGCGGCACCGACGTCCACCTGGTCCTGGTCGACCTGCGCCACTCCGAACTCGACGGCCAACAGGCCGAAGACCGCCTCCACTCGGTCGGCATCACCGTCAACCGCAACGCCGTCCCCTTCGACCCCCGACCCCCCATGGTCACCTCCGGCCTACGCATCGGCGCCCCCGCCCTGGCCACCCGCGGCTTCGGCCCCACCGACTTCACCGAAGTCGCCGACATCATCGCCGAAACCCTCAAACCCACCTTCGACGACACCACCCGCACCGCACTGGCGGCCCGCGTCACCGCCCTGGCCGACAAACACCCCCTCTACCCCGACCTGTAACCAGCCCGAGGACGCGGTGAGTGACGTCACCCGCCGACACCGCTCCTTACGCCGGGGCACCGCGCACACTGGTCAGTGGGCCGGTGCCCCGGCGCACGTGCACCATCACCTGCGCACATCCGCACGTGCACCAACACCACCCGTCCCACCAGCAGACAAGGGCGTCTCCCGTGGCCATCAGCGTGTTCGACCTCTTCTCCATCGGCATCGGGCCCTCCAGCTCGCACACCGTCGGACCGATGCGCGCTGCCCGGATGTTCGCGCGGCGGCTCAAATCCGAGGGCGCACTGGCGCAGACCGCCTCGATACGGGCCGAGCTCTTCGGCTCGCTCGGCGCCACCGGGCACGGCCATGGCACCCCCAAGGCGGTCCTGCTCGGCCTGGAGGGCAACTCGCCCCGGACCGTCGACATCGTCCAGGCGGACGTGGACGTGGAGCGGATCAAGTCGACCCGACGGCTACGGCTGCTCGGGGCGCAGGAGATCGACTTCGACCCCGACACCCAGCTGATCCTGCACCGCCGTAGGTCACTGCCGTACCACGCGAACGGCATGACGCTCTGCGCCTACGACGCCGCCGGGGTTCCGGTCCTGGAGAAGACCTACTACTCGGTCGGCGGCGGCTTCGTCGTGGACGAGGACGCCATCGGCGCGGACCGGGTCAAGCCCGACGACACCGTCCTGCGCTTCCCCTTCCGCAGCGGCGCGGAACTGCTGCGGCACGCGTCCGAGACCGGGCTCTCCGTGTCCTCGCTGATGCTGGAGAACGAGAAGGCCTGGCGCAGCGAGGCGGAGATCCGCTCCGGACTGCTCGACATCTGGCACGTCATGCAGGAGTGCGTGCGCAACGGCATGAACCACGAGGGCATCCTGCCCGGCGGGCTCAAGGTCCGCCGCCGCGCCGCCCCGGCCTCCCGCGCGCTGCGGGTCGAGGGCATCAGTCCGGCGAACGCGATGGAGTGGGTGACCCTCTACGCGATGGCGGTGAACGAGGAGAACGCCGCGGGCGGCCGGGTCGTCACCGCGCCCACCAACGGCGCGGCGGGGATCATCCCCGCTGTCCTGCACTACTACCTGAACTTCATCCCGGGCGCGGACGACGACGGCATCGTCCGTTTCATGCTGACCGCCGGTGCCATCGGGATGCTCTTCAAGGAGAACGCTTCCATCTCCGGCGCCGAGGTCGGCTGCCAGGGCGAGGTCGGCTCGGCCTGCTCGATGGCCGCGGGCGGCCTCGCGGAGGTGCTGGGCGGCACCCCCGAGCAAGTCGAGAACGCCGCCGAGATCGGCATCGAGCACAACCTCGGCCTCACTTGCGACCCGGTCGGCGGCCTGGTCCAGATCCCCTGCATCGAGCGCAACGGCATGGCCGCGGTGAAGGCGGTCACCGCCGCCCGCATGTCCCTCCGCGGCGACGGACGCCACCACGTCTCCCTCGACAAGGCGATCAAGACCATGAAGGAGACCGGCGCCGACATGAAGGTCAAGTACAAGGAGACCTCGCGCGGCGGCCTCGCGGTCAACGTCATCGAGTGCTGACGGAACGCACGATGATCCGCGGCTTGGTCTCCTTCGAGTCGGCCTGCCACCACCTTCCTGATAGGCCCACTACCCTGTGGGCTCTGGCTCCATACGCTCGACCAGGAGCAACGCGGCGCCCGCGAAGAACAGCACAGCGCCGATCAGGGTGCCCAGGTTCGACACCGGCGCGCTCAGCAGATCGGTCGTTCCCGGCTCGACGAACGCGGCCACGGCCGACACCCCGAACGCGATCGAGCCAGTCAGGTTCACGGCGGTGATCCACCAGGCGACCGACCGGATACGCCAGGCCGCCCAGCCGTGGCAGACCTCGAACCAG
Organism: Streptacidiphilus sp. MAP12-16; assembly: GCF_041262165.1. Classification (NCBI taxonomy): domain Bacteria; kingdom Bacillati; phylum Actinomycetota; class Actinomycetes; order Kitasatosporales; family Streptomycetaceae; genus Streptacidiphilus; species Streptacidiphilus sp. MAP12-16. Next base: position 36,259 of record NZ_JBGCBY010000016.1, on the reverse strand, counting down.
GCGAGCACGCTCGCGACCAGAAAGCACACGGACCCGACGATGTCGGGCCGCCAGACGTGGCCGCGGTACTGCGTGGAACCGATCGCCGCCCCAACCGCCACCGCGGTGCTGATGTTGAACGCCAGCGTCCCGACGAACTGCCACGCCGTCGCCCACCAGTCGATCTGATGCGGCAGGTACACCAGCACGCGGCGCCCGTGGGGCCGCGCGGCGGCGGGCGCGGCGTCGACCGCCTCCCGGTACTGCAGGAAACCGGCCGCAGTGAAGAAGATCGAACCGATGAAGAACGTCAGCCCGTCGGCCCGGACACCCACGGCGGCGGCGTAGACCGGTACCACGCCGAGAGCGAAGAGCAAGGAGCCGATCGCGAACAGGACCCCTATCCACCACCCGCGCTCGCGCGGAGCCCACCAGACACTGCGGCCGGACGGCCGAGGCGCGTGTTTGCGATGCCAGCGCGACTCCCAGCGCACTAGGCTCCCGTCGGAGCGGCCCCTCTCCCGCAACGTCACGAAGCGCCCGAACCCGGTCTCCCGTACGGGGCCGACACGCTCGCCAGGCACCATTGCCTCCCGCTGCTCCGACCCGGCTCCGGGTGATCAGGCTAGCGACCTGGGGAGCGATAGGGCTCGGGCACCACGCCGTCTGGTGCCTTCGACTGAAAAGCGCCCAGGGACGCCCTTGTAGCGGAGCTACTTGGGCCCGCCAGCCGCTGATGATGGGGGCCGGCAACGCGGCAAGCGGAGGTGCCGGGCGGTGGGCGCCCGAGCCCTATCGCTCCCCAGGTCGTAAGACTCCGACGTGCTGTTCAGGCGCCGACACCTGATCAAGCAGCGTCGCTCATACTCGCGACCTGATCCAAATGGAGCCCCCAGCTCAGCAGATCTGCACTCATCCGGATGTATTCCGAGCCCGATCCACGGGTCTCGGGCATGGCGCCCGCGCCGGAGGGGATTGAATCTCGGCATGACCAAGAGTGACGCCGCGTCCCTGTTCGGTAACCGCTTCCTCACCGCACCCACTCCTTCGGAGACGTTTCCCGAGGAGGGCATGACCGCGACGGACGCTATGAGGCTGCTGGACGAGGACCTCGTCATGGAGGGCGACCCGCAGCGCAACCTCGCCACGTTTGTCACCACGTGGATGGAGCCGGAGGCACAACGGATCATCGCCGAGAACCTCCACCGCAACTTCATCGACCACGCGGAGTACCCAATCTCCGCCGAGATCGAGCAGCGCTGCGTGCGCATGCTCGCGGACCTCTTCCACGCTCCGGGCAAGACCACCGGATGTCGGACCCAGGGCTCGTCCGAGGCAATCATGCTCGGCGCGCTGTCGCTGAAGTGGAAGTGGCAGGAACGCCGCCAGGCGGCCAACCTGTCGGTCGACCGACCCAACCTGGTCTTCGGCGGCGACGTCCACGTCGTGTGGGAGAAGTTCTGCCGCTACTTCGACGTCGAGCCGCGGATCGTGCCGCTCGCCGAAAACAAGTACACGATCGGTCCTGAGGACGTGGAACCCCACCTCGACGAGAACACGATCGGCGTCGTCGCCGTCCTCGGCACCACGTTCACCGGCCACAAGGACGACGTCGTCGGGATCGACAAGCTTCTACGGGACGTCCACAAGGAACGGGACCTCGACATCCCGATCCACGTCGACGCCGCCAGCGGCGGCTTCGTGTGGCCCTTCCTCTACCCGGACTCGAAATGGGACTTCCGGCTCGAGCGGGTCCGCTCGATCAACGTCTCGGGACACAAGTACGGCCTGGTCTACCCCGGCATCGGGTGGCTGGTCTTCCGCGATGAGTCCGACCTGGCCGAGAAGCTCGTGTTCTACGAGAACTACCTGGGCAAGACCGACGCGACGTTCACGCTGAACTTCTCCACCGGCGCGTCAATGGTGCTCGCGCAGTACTACAACTTCGTACGGCTGGGTCGCCAGGGCTACACCTACGTCATGGAGACGATGCAGTCGAACGCCCGCGCATTGGCGGACAACCTGCGTAGCAGCGGCCGCTTCGAAGTGATCGGCAGCGACCTCGAGCAACTACCGCTGGTCGCTTTCCGCCTCACCGGCAAGCACGCCTACGACGAGTCCGACATCGCCTGGCAGCTCTCGGCCGAGCGCGGCTGGATGGTGCCGGCGTACACGCTTCCGCCCAATGCCGATCGGGTGAAAATCCTGCGTGCCCTCGTCAAGGAGACCCTGAGCCGCGGGCAGATCGATCGCCTGACCCAGGACATCGCCGACGCGTGTGCCACCTTGGACCACAAGGGTGCGACCAGCGAGGTCGAGCGGGCCCGGGTCAAGAAAGGGACGGGCTACTGACGCCCGCAACGGGCACCCCTCTGGGACGTGGACCCTGACCGCTTTGGCAGACACTGGAAGTAGTTCAGAACCGAGTCACGTGGGAAGTGCCCGGCCTGGCACAGCGAGCAGCAGGTCGAGAGAGATCATGGACGCCGTCGAGGTCGGCCAGTCGTTCACCGTCACCCGCGACGGCCACCGGATCGGGGAGCTGATCCCGCTGAAGCGCCGCAGGCGCTTCGTTCCCCGGGCAGAGTTCGCCGCCATGTCGCGAAGCGCACCCGACATCTCCCTGGATGCCTTCCGGGCGGATCAGGACGCCACGGCCGCACAGGAGACGGACGATCCCTATACCCGTTGAGCACGAGCGGGGTCTGCTCGACACCGACATCATGATCCTGCGTCGCTGGGTGAACCCGGCCGAGCTCCCGGTCGAGATGGCCATCAGCGCGATCACCTTGGCTGAGCTGTCCGCCGGACCGCACGAGGTCCGACAGAACGAGGAACAGGCCGACTACGACGACTACGCGGAGCGAGCCCGCCGACTCGACGTCCTCCAACGTGCCGAGAACGAGTTCGACCCCCCATCCCCTTCGACACTGAGGCCGCACGCATTCACGGCCGGATCTGTGCCGCCGTGATCGGCGCTGGGCGGAAACCGCGAAGGCGCGTGGCCGACCTGATGATCGCCGCAATAGCCATCGCCGAGGACCTCCCTCCGTTCACCACCAACCCCGACGACTTCAGTCCCTGAGATCAGCGCCAGCGCCGATAAGACAGCAAAAGCCCTGGTCATAGCCTTGATCATCTGCCGTCTCCTTGCGGGTCGCGTACAAGGAGACCTCCCGCGGCGGCTTGGCGGTCAACTCCATCGAGTCCTGGACCGCAGAACTTGGGAATTCGGCTGAGGTCGATCTCTGTCGCGCGCAATCATCGGGTTGCTGACAGCGTTCGCAGCCGACGTGGTTCCGTCGCGCTGAATCGTGCCGGTCGGCCTGTGCACTGTCGCGTCCGGGGGAGGCGCCTTGAGACCAGAATCGGCGGATGCCCGGAGGGGTCCGTTATCGCAGAGCGGCACGGAAGTGGGCGGCCCCACTGACGGGAGAGCGGCCCTCGTGCCGCGGATACCGGCCGAGGTGCTGATCGGGCTGGATCGCAGCAGCCTGCTAGTGGCGACGAACACGACGGCCACCCGGTTGTGGTGGCAGTACGCGTGGAGCGGGTTCGGCCGTTCGATGCTCGGCGTCCTGGGCGTGTTGTTCGCCGCGTGGACCGCCCAGATCCGCTCGCGGGAATGCTCCCCGCTCGTCGGGTGTCTCACCGTCGCGCATGCCACCGGCGCCGACGAGGTCGCGCGCATCGCGATCCTGCTGCTCTTCGTTCTCGGCGCGATGCTGGAGCTCTTCTGCCTGCTGGCCCGCCCCGACGAACGCTGGCGGGCCGCCGCCGAACTCAGCATCGCCCTGAGTTCCTGCTCCTGGCGGTGGGCGATGGCCGTCGAGACGCTCCCCGCCGCCGCGTCGCCACAGGACTACGCCGCCCGATACGTCGAGGCCGCGAACCAGTTGGTGAACCGTTCCCGAGTCGACCTCGTCGAGCTCCCTGCCGCAGAACCCGGGCCCACCCGGGGTATGTACGCCCTGGTCCGGATGCCCCCTCGGGAGCGATGGGAGGCGTATCAGCTCACTCGTCTGCGCACCGAACGGCAACAGTTCCGTCACGCCGCCGAACGCGCCCGCCGGATCGCCTCCCGGCTCAGGATGCTGCTGGTCCTGCTCTACCTGCTGGGCGTGCTCTTCGCCGCGATCAGCATGCTGCACCGCAGCGTGGACATCGGCTTCCTCGGCGTCGTCTCCACCTTCCTGACCGGCCGTGCCACCTCCCTCGCCGCGCGCCGTCCGGAGGCGGTACGGCGGGCGTACGGCGCCGCGGCGCAGGACCTGGACGCCTACGCCTGCACCCCTCTCGTCTGGGACCGGGACGACCAGGAGGGCGCCCAGGCGCGGGTACGTGAACTGGTCGGCAGCGTCGAGGAGATCATCACCGGGGTGCCACCCACGCCTGGCCGGGTCTGACGACGCGGCAGAGCCGGTGCCCCGGGGTGGGACACCGGCTGCTGGTCGGTCGGGCTAGTGGGCCGCGCTGTTCAGGGCACTGGCGTTGTTGCTGCCGAGGAGGGTGCAGGGGTTGTTCGGCAGGACCTGCCGGAAGTCGTTGATGACGAACCTCGGGTTGTTGTTGAGGCCCGGGTAGACGTTCGTCAGCAGGCCGCCGAACTCGGTCGCCGAGCTGCCACCGAAGGTGTTGCGGGTGCCGGGGATGTTCGCTCCGCCCTCCTGCCAGACGCACGCTCCGCCGGCTCCGGTGGTCGTGAACATCGGGTAGAAGTTGGCTCCGGGCGGCGGGTTGACGCAGTTGGCACCGGTGGTCCGGTTGCACGGGTTCGCCTGCGTGCCGTTGTCCTCGATGCGCGGCAGGTCGGTCTCGAAGGCCACCCGGTCGAACTGCTGGGAACCCTTGATGAGCGGGCTGGTGAACAGGATCGGCTGCGGCTTGGTCGCTCGGTCGACGGACGGGCTACCGGTGCCGGGCCAGACCTTCTGGTAGGGCACTCCGTCGTAGTCGTCGTCGGTCGGCACGTTGCCGAGGCAGCCGCCGATCCGCACCAGCGACGAGTCGCTCGGGTTGAAGCAGCCGTTGTCGTCCAGGTCGAGTGGCTCGGTGCCGGCCGACTGGGCGCAGTTCCCGGTCGTCGGGTCGGCCGCCGCGCAGTACTCGAAGTGTCCGGTCTCGTCGGAGTAGGCGGTGTTGTACGAGTGCGCGGCCCACGGCACGCGGGTCTGCTCGCTCGACGTCGAGTACATGGGGTGGTAGGCCGACGGTACGGTCTGGCAACTCGTCGCCGCCGGGTCGAACGTGACCTGCGCGAAGCCGTTGGGCACGGACGCCGTCATCGAGCCGCGCGAACCCGCGCTGACATCGGTGATCTCGACCTTGAAGCCCGCCTTGGTGTCGAAGAGGTGGACTCTCAGCACGTCGCCGGAGCTCATGAACAGGTCGCGCTTCGGGTCCAGGTTGAACCGGTTGTTGTCAGTCGGGTCGGCCGGCGCGGTCGACCTGCCGTTCTTGGTGATGTAGGCGAAGTTGACCGGTTCGGTGCCGGCGCTGTTGAGGCACGCGGCGTTGTTCTGCAGGCCCTTGTTGTAGTCGATCGACAAGCTGTCGATGTTGAGCGCGGCACACCACTTGGTCGCGTCGCAGCTGTTGCCCGCGGGCCACGCGGTCCACCCCGGCGGGTAGAACTGCATCTCCATGAAGGCCGAGCCCGGGTGCTTGCCGATGTAGTGCGGCGAGGCCGGGTTGGAGTCGTTGTAGATGTTGCTGTCGGAGTCCGCCTTGCAGGCGGCGTTGCCGCTGGCGGGACCGGGCGCGGACTGGTCGTCGCACATCGCCATGCCGAACCAGAACGCCGGGTGGAGCTGGAAGTTCCAGGTGGACCCGGACCCGTCCTGCTTGGGCTGGGCCGGTGGATCCTTCGGCAGCCGCAGGTAGTAGGTGTTGTCGTTCCCCGCACCCGGCTTGTTGCTGTAGTAGAGCACCGAGGGCTCGTCGTGCCCGACGTACTTGCCCTCGCCGAAGACCAGTTCGCTGTCGTCGACCTCGGTGCACCAGTTGCTGCTCCTGGCACAGTCACCGCGTTTGAGCTGCGCCGCTGACCCTTGCGAAACCGACCCTTGCGAAACCGACCCTGCTGCGCCTAACCGGGGCGCGGCTCCAGGTTGAGCCGCCGATGAGGACGCCGCGGCGATCGGCGCGACCGCGAACGTCGCCAGCGCCGCGAGCGCGACGAAGACCTTTCTGCTGACCCTTGGTGAACCCACGAGCTCCTCCGATCCGTCTGCGGCGCGCGCGAGTAGCGCGCCGACCCGGCGACCCTGCCGTGCGGCGGTGCTCCTTGACGGCATGCCCGAACTGCCCTGTCGGGGGTTGTGACAGGGACCTGACCGCGCATGCCGCTTGCGAACGTACGCAACCCGAACCCAGAAGTCGAGAGGGGGCGCAACGCCCGTGACGATGCCTCAGCTCAGGACGGCTGGTTCGTGCGCCTGCGCAGTCGCGGGATCCGGTCGAATACGGCGGCGAGTCTGGCCGCCTGGTCGAAGAACTCCGCCGGCCGCGAGCGGTCACCGTCGAGATGGGTGAGGGTCTCCGTGCCGAGGTAGAAGGCCACCGCCGCGCTTGCGAGCACGGGTACCCGCACCGCGGACGCGAGGGGCTTGCCGCGCAACAGCGTGGTGAGCAGTTCCTCGGCCAACTCCTCCCAGCGCCGGGTCTCCAGGGCGAGCTGGGCGGCCAGCCGCGACCCCGGCCTGGCCCCGGCGTAGATCTCCTGGACCGCGGCGATGTGCCCGACCTCGGTGTCCTCGCGGTAGAGCTCGCGGAGCAGTTCGACCGCCCGCCCGGCCCGGTCGACTCCGGAGAGCTCGGCCCGGTACCGCTGGACGCGCGACTCGCAGGTCCGCGCCAGCGCAGCCACCAGCACCTCGTCCAGATCGGTGAAGTGGTAGTAGATCACCCCGGGCGCGAAGCCGCCGAGCTGCGCGATCGCCCGCGCGGTGGTGCCGCCGTAGCCATGGCTCACCAGGCAGGCCAGGGCGGCGTCGAGCACGCGGCCGCGCGTGTCAGACAACGCGGACCGGCCGGACGCCGTTGGCGGCGAGGTAGCTGTCGAGTCGGCGTGCCAGCTCCGGCAGATGATGGCTCGGCACCTGCGGGTAGAGGTGGTGTTCGAGGTGGTAGGTGAGCTCCAGGAAGATCGCCGGGATGATCCTCCCGCGCAGCGTGCGGGTCTGCGTCAACGGCGTGTCCCCGTAGCCGTGGTGCGGCAGATACACCGTCAGGAGGGGGTACACCCAGCTTCCGACGATCGCCATCACCGCGTAGACCAACACCCCAGCAGTGTAGGGCCAGGCGAGAACTCCGACGCCGAGCAAGGCGAACGGGGCCGCCGCCTCGGCCAGGAGCCACCCGCGGTCCGCTCCGCGCCGGTACGACCAGCACCACAACCGCGCCAGGAAGACCGGGCCGTAGCAGACCGCGCCGAGCAGGGTCAGCTCGGCCGGGTAGCCCTCGGGGTCGTCGGGATGGGGGAACAGCCGGTGGTGCTGGGTGTGCGTGGCCCGGTACGCGTGCCCGCTCTCCAGCAGCACCAGGCCCATCGCGAACAGCCCCCAGTCGGTGGCCCGCGCCGACAGACCGAGCGTGTGGTGCACCACGTCGTGGGTGACCGTGACGACCGCGACGAAGGTGGCGAAGACGATCACCGGGGTCAGCCACCACCACTGCAGCCAGGCCGCGACGGCGAAGCAGAGCATGCCCGCGCCCGGGCGGCCGAGCGCGGTCAGCCGTTGCCGGCGCGTGGTGACGAAACGGTCGGCGCCGAGAGCGGCGAGGGTGGGGAGGGTCGAGCCGGCGGCCGGTGCGGGCGGGCAGCAGCCGCCGGGCAGGTCGGACCCGGCCGGCGGGTGGGTCGGGGTCATCGGGCGAATCCCTTCTCGCGCAGCATCCCTTCGGCGACGATGCGGCTGCCGAGCACGCAGGCCACGGTCCCCAGTCCCGGCCAGGTCGAGTCGCCGACGAGCCACAGTCCGGGGCCACCGAGATCGTGCGGCACGGCGTGCTGGTTGGTGTTGCCCAGCCGCTGTCGCGGACCGCCGACGGCGCCGTCCGGACGGAAACCGAACCGCTGGTAGCTGCGCGGGGTTCCGGTCTGCGCGATCACGGCCCGCTCGCCCAGGGCGGGGTAGGCCCGCCGGGCGTAGCCCACGAGCCGTTCGCCGATCTCCTTCTTGCGCTGCTCGTACGCGGCCGGATCGAGCCCGGCCCAGCCGGACAGCTCGGTGTGCGTGGAGATCATCACCGCCCGGTGTCCCGGTGGTGCGCTGAGCGTATCCCCAGACGCCGACACCGAGACGAACATGTTGTTTCCCTCGCCCAGCGGCCGGTCGTAGGCCTGCAGCAATTGATGATGCGTCAGCTCCTGGGCTGCCACCTCTTCCTCGGGCACCCCGAGAAAGACCACGCAGGCGCCGCCCAGGGCCTGCGCATCACGCTCCAGGAAGGTCTGCAGCCTGGTGGCGACCGGAAGTCCGGCGCAGATCGCAGCCGTCCTGGCCGCTGGTAGGGCGCAGACGACGCGCCTGGCGTGGAGGGTGCTGTGACGGGTGGTCAACCGGTAGTGCCCCGGCCCGCCGACGACCTGCGACACCTGGCAGCCGACGCGGAGCCGACCGCCGAGGCCCCGGTAGTGCGTGACCAGCGCGCGCCAGAAGCCGTGCATCCCGCCGACGTGCCGGCTCAGGCCCGCGCCCCGGATGGTCACCCCGAGCGCGGCGTTGATCAGCGGAGCGTCGTCGACTCCTGTGTGCACGGTGTCCTCGACCAGCATGCCGAGCAGCCCGACCAGCGCCGCGTCGTCACGCAGGGAGTGACTGCGCAGCGCGTCCCCGAGGGTCCGGTTCAGGTGGCGGGCGAGCGGTACGCCGGACAGGCCGACCGCGCGCAGATCGTGCAGCGCGTCGGCCGGGCCGCGCACCGGCAGGCGCACGCCCGCCCGGCTGGCCTGCCAGAAGGTCTGCGCCAACCGGTCCAGCAGGGCCCAGAACCGGCGGTGCCGTTCGCTGTCGCCGAGCATCCGCAGCCGCTCGGCGTGCCAGGCCGACTGATCGCGGTGCAGCACGACCTCGCGGTCGGGCAGGTGGGCCCGATAGCCGGTCAGCTCCTGCGCGTTCAGCGGCGCGATGCCGACGCTGTCCAGGAGTTCCGCGCCGACCCCGCCGGGCGCGAAGTCGACCAGCGTCGTCGCCCCGACGTCGAAGGAGAAGCCCCGTTTGCGGTAGTAGCCCGCGCACCCGCCGGCGTGGCCGTGCGCCTCGAGCACCACGGTGGACAGGCCCGCGGACTGCAGGCGCAGCGCCGTCGCCATGCCGGACATGCCGCCGCCGATCACCGCCACGTCAGCGGTGTCGGAGGTGTCAGAGGTGTCAGAGGTGTCGGCGACTGCGGGTACGTTCTGAACAAGGGTTCTGAACATACGTTCAGACTGGAGCCCAGGGCAGATCCGGGTCAATACCTGGTACAGCGTCAGTTCCGCTGTCAGTGCCGTCCGCTACGGTGCGGGGCAGGCTTGGGCCGGCCACCGACCAACACGAGGAGTGCCATGGAAGATCCCGCCTGGAACACCATCGGCCGACTTGTCGACTGGCTCGACCGGGGCAGCGAGCTGCCCGAGGAGACAAAGACCCTGCTGCAGATCCTCAAGATCACCGAGGAGGCGGGGGAGGTCGCCGAGGCCGTCATCGGCGCCACCGGGCAGAACCCGCGCAAGGGTTACTCCCACACCTGGGAGGACGTCCAGAACGAACTCTGCGACGTCATCGTCACCGCCATGGTCGCCCTCACCCGGGTCAATCCGGACGCGCGCAGCGTCTTCGCAGCCAACCTCGACCGCATCGCCGCCCGTTCGCTGGCGGCGATGGCGCCCGTTCCGGAAACGGACGGCGGCCTCGACGGGTCGTGACCTGCTGCCCTGCGGCGGCTCAGCCTCGTCGGGGTCGCGGCGCCGCGCCGCCGCGGCGGTGCTCCCAGAAGCGCAGAGTCTGGCGACTGCCGTCCGGGGTCTCGACGACGTCGGGCGGCGCGTCGGTGACCTGGAAGCCCGCGGAGCGGGCGACGGCGCAGCTGGCCTCGTTGTCCGGCGCGATGCGCAGCAGGATACGGCGCGAGCCGAGAACGTCGTAGGCGAACCCGGTGACCAGTCGCACGGTACGGCTGGACAGGCCCCGGCGGCGATGGGCCGCACCGATCGCATAGCCGAGCTCGACCTCCCGGCCGTCGCCCCTTGGCATCGCGAGGACCTCGCCCAACGGCGCGCCGCCGTCGGTGGTGACGGCGAGTTGGATGCGGCGGCCCTCCCCCCGGGCGTCGCGCGCCCTGGCAAGGTAGCGCCTGGCCGCTTCCAGGTCGAAGGGGGAGGGCAGCGGCGTCCAGCGGGCGACCTCCGCCTCGTCGAACAGCTCCACCATCGCCGGGAGGTCGTCGTCGGTCCAGTCGCGCAGGACCAGTCCGGCACCGGCGAGGCTGAACGGGGACGCCGGAAGCGCCGGAAGCGAGGGGAACAGGGGCAGTGCCGACACGCGGTCACTCGACGTGGGTCGGATGGTCATGGTCTTCTCCCCCAGTGTCAGCAGATCGGCGAGTACGCCAACCTCAGCCGTCCGCCCGGCTATTCCGGAAGGCGGAGGCACCGGGGAGAAGGTCAGCCGAGGGAGACCTCACGGGCCCGCAGCTCGAACCAGACCGACTTGCCGCGCGAGAGAAGATCCGCGCCCCAGCGGTCGGAGAGCACGTTGACCAGCTGCAGTCCCCTGCCCGCGTCGTCCTCCGTCTCGCCCATGATCAGGCAGGGCAGCGCGCGCGAGGGGTCTCGGACCTCGAAGCGCACGCAACCCTGGCGGCGGACGAACCGCAGGCCGAACGAACGCCCGCCGGTGTGCCTGACCACGTTGGCGACGAGTTCCGCGACGAGCTGCTCCGCCACCTCACCCAGGCCGTCGAGCCCCCAGGACTCCAAGGCGGACCGGGTGAGGCGACGGGCCCGCGCCGAGGACTCCGGCCCGGAAGGTAAACGCACCTCGTCGGTGAGCGGGTCGGTGAGCTGACCGAAGAGTGCGAGTTCCAGTTCCTCCGAGGTGGTGGCCGACTCGGCGAGCGTGTCGGGCCAGAGCCCGGGCCAGTCGTCGGAGCACACTGTGCCTACGGCACCGCCGCTCGCTTCCGAGTGGTGTCGTTCCGTCTCGCCCCGTGCCGCCATGTCCCTATCATCGCCACTCTGAGGTGACTTGGGGAGCACAATGCGTAAAGAATCATCATTGCATCTGGCATATGCCGCGTCATCGCACTGGTGAGCGGATTAGTTCGAAGAACCGCCGGAGGTCGGCAGAGTTCAGCGGAACTTGGCCTTCCCCGGACCCTCCTCGACGAAACTGCGCATCCCGATCTCCCGATCCTCCGTGGCGAACAGTCCGGCGAAGAGGTGGCGCTCGATGGAGAGACCGGTGTCGAGATCCGTCTCCAGGCCGCGGTCCACGGCCTCCTTTGCCGCGCGCAGCGCGTACGCGGGGCCGGCGGCCAGCTTCGACGCCCAGGCGTGGGCCGTCGCGTAGACCTCCTCCGCCGGCACCACCTGGTCCGCCAGGCCGATCCGCAGCGCCTCGTCGGCGCGGACCTGCCGACCCGAGAAGATCAGCTCCTTGGCCTTGGCCGGTCCGACCAGACGGGAGAGGCGCTGGGTGCCGCCGGCGCCGGGGATCAGGCCGAGCAGGATCTCCGGCTGCCCGAACTTGGCGTTGTCCGCGGCGATCCGGATGTCCGCACACAGCGCCAGCTCGCAGCCGCCGCCCAGGGCGTAACCGGTCACCGCGGCGACCACCGGCTTGGGGATACGGGCCACCGCGGTGAAGGAGTCCTGCAGTGCGCCGCCGCGCTCGACCATGTCGGTGTACGACATGCGCTGCATCTCCTTGATGTCCGCGCCGGCCGCGAACACCCGCTCGCCGCCCCAGATCACCACGGCCCGCACGTCCGCGCGCGCGGCGGCCTCCTCCGCGACCTGCTTGAGCTGGTCCTGCATGGCCACGTCGAGGGCGTTCATCGGCGGGCGGGACAGCCGGATCGTACCGACGGCGTCCTCGACTTCGAGGGTGACGAACGCGGTCATGGGTGCCTCCTGAGCGGCCCTGAGGGATGCGGTGAACCGATGTTAACGGGAGGGACCGCCACGTGACACGGCCCGGCCCCCGCAGTGGGGACCGGGCCGTGTCGAGAAGAGGAACCGGAGGTGGAACCGATCGGAACCGAGAGGAACCGAGCGGGTCAGGCGGTCCAGGCCGCCCAGGCCATGTTCCAGCCGTTGAGCCCGTTGTCCGCAGCGACGATCTTGTCGGGCGAGTTGATGACCTCGACCACGTCGCCGATCATCGAGTTGTTGTAGAACCAGGCCGCGGGGGTCGACGGGTCGCCGCCGCCCTGGACGTCGTGCAGTCCCACGCAGCCGTGGCTGGTGTTCTGGCTGCCGAAGGTCGAGATCGGCCGCCAGTAGTTGCCGTGCACGAAGGTGCCCGAGGTGGTGAGCCGCATGGCGTGCGGCACGTCCTTGATCTCGTACGCGTTGCCGAGGCCGACGGTCTGCGAGTTCATGTTGACCACCGGGTCCTTCTCGGTGATCACCATCTTGCCGTCGTACGTAGTGTGCGTGGAGTCGCCGAGGCTGGCCGGCAGCGTCTTGTAGAGCACGCCGTCGTGGTAGATCTTCAGCGTGTGCGCGTTGTTGTCGGCGACGCTGGTCTGGCTGCGGCCGATGGTGAAGCTGACGTCCTTGTATTGCTTGCCGTACACGCCGGACGCGGTCTGCACCCCGTCGAGGTTCATGTGCAGGGTGACCTTGGTGCCGGGGGCCCAGTAGCTCTGCGGGCGGTAGTCGATCCGGTCGCTGCCGAACCAGTGGCCCTCGACGTCGACGGCGGGCGAGGCAGTGATGGTGATCGCCTTCTTCACCGCGGCCTGGTAGGCGCTGGACACGGAGTGGGTGAAGGTGATCGAGACCTCCATGCCCACGCCGTAGGTCGCGCCCGGGTCCACGTTGAAGTTGCCGATGTTGGTGCCACTCGGCGTCAGCGTGGTGAACGAGGACTGGTCGGACACTTTCAGCCCGGCGCTGTCGACAGCGGTCGTCGCCACGCTGTACTTGGTACCCGTGCGCAGCGCCCCGGCCGGGGCCCAACTGCTGCCGTCGGCGGCGATGGCGCCGGCCACGGCGGTGCCGTCCGAGGACGCCACCTGCACCTGGGTCAGCTTGCCGGAGGCCGCGGTGATCTTCAGCGCGCCCGTGGTGTCCACGTCCGTGGAACCGTTCTTGGGCAGGATCGTGACCACCGCAGCGGAGTTCTGCGGTGTGGTGGCGCTGGCCCCCGCGCCGGGCGTTGCCGAGCCGCCGTTGCCGACCGGCGCAGCGTGCAGATTGCCGCCGTTGCTGCTGCAGGCCGTGGCGACCAGCAGCACCGAGCCGACGGCGACCGCGAGCAGACCGCGGCGTGCGTTCCTGCGGCGCCGTCCGCCGTCGCGCTTGTCCTTGGTGGCGTCAACCGCCCGTGCCGAATTCAACCGACTCTCCCCTCCCGGATGTTCAACCTCTATGAACGCGCTACCGCTCTTCTCAGTTGCACCTGAGGGTGGAGCTTTTTCACGTCACCAAGCGGTCGCGGGTGAGCTTAACCGGCGTAGCTGGGAGATCTCTGCGCAAGGGTGTCCCAAACGCCCGATCGTGCGGTTCCGGTACCGGATCGTTGCTTGGGTGTTTACGTACCCTGCCTGACCGGCGGATACGACTCGAGGACCTAGTGGTGGGCGCTGCCCGCCAACCACCGGGCCCAGGGCAGGTTCCAGCCACTCATGCCATTGTCGGGAGCCACCGCGTCGCCGTGCGAGCCGATCACCACGACGACGTCGCCGGGCATGGAGTGGTCGAAGAACCAGCCGGCCGGAGTGCTGTCGCCACCGCCCTTGGTGTCGTACAGGCCGATGCAGCCGTGCGAGGTGTTCTGGGAGCCGAAGGCCGAGGCAGGCCGCCAGAACACGCCGTGGACAAAGGTTCCCGAGTCGGTGAGCCGCATCGCGTGCGGGACCGCGGGGATGTCGTACTCGCTGCCCAGGCCGACGCTGCGCGAGTTCATCCGGGTCACCCGGTACATCTCGGAGATCACCATGATCCCGTTGTAGCTGTCGTGCCCCGGGCCGCCCGCGGAGATCAGCAGGGTACGCAGCACCTGCCCGCCGCGGCGGACGGTGAGGGTGTCCGCCGCTGCGTCGGCGGTGCTGGTCTGCTCCCGGCCGACGGTGAACGAGACCTGCTTGTCCTGGGTTCCGTAGACGCCCGGTGCGCCCTCGACCCCCTTGAACCTGAGCGAGAGGAGCACCCTGGTGCCCGGCTTCCAGTAGTGCTCGGGGCGGAAGTCGAGCCGCTTCGCCCCGAACCAGTGCCCGGCGATCGTGACCGACGGCTTCGCGGTGACCTGGACGGCACGCTGCACGGTGGCCCGGTCCGCGATGTCGCGGTTGAAGTGCAGCGACACCTCCATGCCGACGCCTACGGTGCTCCCGTCCTCGGGCGTGTAGAAGGCGATGAAGGTGTTCCTGGGCACGAAGGTGGTGAAGGTGACGTGCTTGGCCGCCTGCAGCCCTCCGCTGTCGGTGGCGATCGCGTCCAGGGTGTACCGGGTCGCCGGCATCAGCGTGGTGGTCGGCTTCCAGGACGTCCCGTCGGCCGCCACGGCGCCGGGGACGGGCATGCCTTTGTCGTCCTTCAGCTGGACCTGGCTGAGCCGCCCGGAACTGACGCTGACTCCGACGCCGCCCTCCGCCGGAACCTCGGCCGCCCCGTCGCCGGGAGTGACGATGACGACGGCCGACGACACCGCTGCCGCGGCATCGGCCGAGGAACCGGAACCGTGCTGGCTGCTTCCGCATCCCGCGAGCAGCACGATCGTGCTGAACACGGCGGCTGTGCCGAGCGCCAGCGCCCGTCCGGTCCGGCTCCGCGCCGCACGCCGTCCTGTCCCGCACTGCTGACTCACCGTCGCCGCTCCTTCTTTGGCCCGGAAGGATCAACGATCATCCGAGGAGCCGGGTCACGGCCGCCGACGGATACATCAGCGCTGGCACGTGACATCTGCAGGCTGGGAGGGAACGTACATTCCAGCCGGGGAACGGGACTCCCCGCAGCGGGGAGGTACGCGTCATGGCGGCATGGCAGGGGGCGGGCGACCGTACGGACGGCGACGCGGACGGCGGTCGGGCCGACCGTCCGCGAACCGCTCGCGATCGCGGCGGGCTCCAGCTGGTACCCACGGAGCTGCCGCTGCCCGGCGCGGAGACCGCCCCGGTGCACGCCCCGGTCTGGCCCGGCAGCTGGCAGCCGCTCGGCGCCCGGGTCCACATCGGGCCCGACGGCAGGCCCGGAACCAACTTCGCGCTGTGGGCCGCCGGCGCGGAGGCGGTCGAGCTGTGCCTGTTCGACCAGGAGGACCAGGAGACCCGGTACCAGCTGCAGGAGCAGACCTTCCAGATCTGGCACGGCCATCTGCCCGGCATCGTGGCGGGCCAACGCTACGGGTTCCGGGTGCACGGCCGCTGGGACCCGTGGACGGGGGCGCGCTGGAACCCGGCGAAGCTGCTGCTCGACCCGTACGCCCGAGCCCTGGACGGTTCGTTCCGGCTGCACGACGCGCTGTACGGTCACGTCCGCGGCTGGCCGGAGCGCGACGTCGCCGACACGGTCAGGGACAACCGCGACTCGGCCCGGCACGTGCCCAAGGCCGTGGTGGTCAGCGACGACGACGACTGGTCCGACGATCGCCGGCCGAAGATCCCGTGGGCCGACACCGTCCTCTACGAGCTGCACGTCAAGGGCTTCACCCAGCGGCATCCCGGCATCCCCGAGGAGCTGCGCGGTACCTACGCGGGCCTGGCGCACCCGGCCGCGATCGAGCACCTGACACGGCTGGGCGTCACCGCCGTGGAACTGC
The DNA here is from genome assembly GCF_041262165.1 of Streptacidiphilus sp. MAP12-16. Lineage (NCBI taxonomy): Bacteria > Bacillati > Actinomycetota > Actinomycetes > Kitasatosporales > Streptomycetaceae > Streptacidiphilus > Streptacidiphilus sp. MAP12-16. The sequence goes on along the minus strand of NZ_JBGCBY010000016.1, from coordinate 20,309 downwards.
TTCCGGTGCACCAGTTCGCCGACGAGGAGCATCTGCAGCGGCGCGGGCTCGGCAACTTCTGGGGCTACAACACCATCGCCTACTTCGCGCCGCACGGCGCCTACTCCGCCTCCGGGACGCGCGGCCAGCAGGTCACCGAGTTCAAGCAGATGGTGCGGGCCCTGCACGCCGCCGGGATCGAGGTGATCCTCGACGTGGTCTACAACCACACCGCCGAGGGCGGCGAGGGCGGCCCGACCCTGTCGCTGCGCGGCATCGACAACGCGGGGTACTACCGGCTGCAGCCCCACAACCGTCGCGCCTACGCCGACTTCACCGGCTGCGGCAACACTCTGGACACCAACCAACCGCAGGTGCTGCGGCTGGTCACCGACTCGCTGCGGTACTGGGTCACCGAGATGGGCGTGGACGGCTTCCGGTTCGACCTCGCGGCGGCGCTGGCGCGGTCGCCGTTCGAGGTGTCCATGCTCGCGCCGTTCCTGTCCACGGTGTCGCAGGACCCGGTGCTGAGCCGGGTGAAGCTGATCGCCGAGCCCTGGGACGTCGGCCTTGGCGGGTACCAGGTCGGCGGTTTCCCGCCGCTGTGGACCGAGTGGAACGACCGCTACCGGGACACCGTCCGCGACTACTGGCGCGGGGCGCGCCCGGACGTGCGGGAGCTCGGCTACCGGCTGGCCGGATCGTCCGACCTGTACCAGCAGGGCGGACGGCGGCCGTACGCCTCGCTCAACTTCGTCACCGCGCACGACGGTTTCACCCTGCGTGACCTGGTCTCCTACAACAGCAAGCACAACGAGGCCAATGGCGAGGACAACCGGGACGGCACCAATGACAACCACTCGTGGAACTGCGGCGCGGAGGGCGAGACCGAGTCGGTCTCCGTGAACGCGCTGCGGCGACGGCAACTGCGCAACCTGACGGCGACCCTGCTGCTCTCCACCGGCGTGCCGATGCTGGTGGCCGGCGACGAGATGGGACGCACCCAGGGCGGCAACAACAACGCCTACTGCCAGGACAACCCCACCGGGTGGATCGACTGGTCGCTATTGCAGAATGACCAGGATGACGGGAATGACAGGGGTGAGGGGGGTGAGGGGGATGACGAGGCGGCCCGAGCAGGCGGCGGGGGCGGCTGGCAGGCCCTGTTCGACCTCACCGCGCGGCTGATCCGGCTGCGCCGCAGCCACCCGGTGCTGCGCCAGCGCGCCTTCTTCTCCGGACGCCCCGCCCATCCCGGCGGCCTGCGCGACCTGGCCTGGTTCACCCCCCGTGGACGGGAGATGACCGAGGCCGACTGGTACGCCCCCGGCGCCACCCTGGGCATGTTCCTGTCCGGGGACGAGATGTCGGAACGCGACCCGCTCGGGCGGGAGCTCACTGACGACAGCTTCCTGCTGATCCTCCACGCCCACCACCGCCCGACCCGCTTCCTGCTCCCCGGCGCGCCCTGGGCCGAGGCGTACGAGACCGTCGTCGACACTTCCCTGGAGGACCAGGCCGATGCCCCGGCCACCCGCTGCGAGGCGGGCGCGGCGATCACCGTCCCGGGCCGCTCCCTGCTGCTGCTCCGCGCCTGCGGGCGGATGACGGACGCGGATGTCGGTGGCGGCAAGGGACACGGGTGACGGATGGGGATGAACCGCCGAAACGGCTTGAACCCTTCGCCCTGCTGGTGCGTACTTGGGGTGTGGACCATGCGTCTGCGCGCGACTCCGAGTTCGTGCGCTCCCTCTACTCCCGGTACGGACGATCCGTCCTGACCCGGGTACTGGGGCTTGTCCACGGGGACTACCAGCGGGCCGAGGACATCGTGCAGGAGACCTTCCTGCGCGCCTGGCAGCACCAGGACTCGCTCGACCTCGACCGGGCCGGGCCGTGGCTGCACACCGTCTCCCACAACCTGGTGGTGTCCGCGTACCGAAAGGTGAAGGCTCGGCCCGCCGAGTCGCCCTTACCGGACGAGGAGGCCGGCGACTGGGCCCGCGGCGACGGGGACCAGGAGCTCGACCGGATGCTGGAACGCTGGCAGATGCTCGAGGCCATGCGCGGACTGCGACCGGAGCACCGGGCGGTGCTGATCGAGGTCTACTACCTGCGCCGCACCGTCGCCGAGACGGCGGAGCACCTGGGGGTGCCGCTGGGCACCGTGAAGTCGCGCTGCTACTACGGCCTGCGGGCGCTGCGCAACGTACTGGAGGAGAGAGGGGTGACATCCCGATGACGCCGTGTCAGGAGAGCGTCTCGCTCGGCGCCTATCTGCTCGGGGCCCTCGATCCCGAGGAGCGCAGGGCGCTGGAGTCGCACATCGCCGGCTGCCCGCTCTGCCGCGCGGAGCTGGTGGAACTGGCCCCGTTGCCGGGGCTGCTGCGGCACACGCCGTTCGACGAGTTGGAGGAGTCCGCGCCGGCGGCCGAGTCGCTGAGCCCGGTGCGGGAGCAGTCACCGCCCGCAGCGGCGGCGCAGCACCGCAGGCGGAACCGAGGCCGGGTGCTGACCGCGGCCGGCCTGGGGCTGGCGGCTGCCGTGGCCGGAGTGGTGGTCTACGCCGGGGTGTCCCGCAACGGCGCGGCGCCGACGCCCGCCCAGGCGCAAGCGGCAGCGGCTGCGACCTGGACCGCCACCGATCCGTCCACCCACGTCTCGGCGATCGCCGCGCTCATGCCCGAGGCGTGGGGGACGCAGTTCCAGCTGAAGCTGGGCGGGCTGCCGTCCGGCATCACCTGCCATCTGGTGGTGCACGATCGGAACGGGAACAGCGAGACGGCGGGAACCTGGGGCTCGGGGTACGCGTCGAGCGCCTCGGTGCCCGCCTCCACCTCGATCAGCCCAGCGCAGATCAGCACGCTGGACATCGTGGACGGTTCGGGGACGTTGCTGGTCAGACTGCCGGCGAAGTGACTGAGACCGACCGGCAAATGGAGGGTGGAAGGAGGAGCGGGTCGAGGGCCGAGTCTGGGCGGGGCGGAGGAAGGAGCCACTGCGGAGCATTGGCGACTGACGACAACCCGGTCAGGCGAGAGCCATCGGCCCGCGACGCCGCCCTCCATTTGCCGGTCGGTCTGAGACCGACCGGTCTGGGCCCGGCCGTTTCACTGAACGCTCGTCCCTCAGCGCGTGTCGCTGCGCGGGTGCGGCCCCTGGACGGCCGGCGCACCCAGCTTGCCTCAGGGCTGGTGAGCGGCAGCGGCGAGCCCGGCTGCGCGGGGGCGCGGCGGCGCGCCGGGGCGTCGCCGAGGAGGGCGGGGCAACGACGCCCAGCGCATCGCCGACTCCGACCAGGCGCAGAGCGGTGCGCCGGGTCGGGTTGCCGGGTCGGGTTGCCGTTCCGATCGATTGAGAATGAATTGCCGGTTTCGTCACTCATCGCGGTCTCGCACGGGGTCAGCGGCGCTGCGCCCATCGTGGGGCTTCCGACTCCCGTGGTGTGAACGGAGACTGACGGCGACTGGAACGACGGCCGGGGCCCCCGGAGGGGTTTCGGCGGAAAACCAGATGAGCATTGTCAGTGGTCCGCCGTACGCTCACAGACGATGTCTGATCCCACCCCATCCCCCAAAACGCCAGCCCACGCGCCACAAACGCCGTCCCTACCGGAATCAACAGCTCCGGACACCCCGGAAGCCGACAGACCGGACGTACCTGCCATGACCGAGCCGCCCACGCCCGCCCACTCACCAGTCGACAACCCGACCGACGCCGCCGCCGTGCCGGCGCGGAAGCGCTCCACCGTACGCTCGCTGCTCCGGATCTGGCCCTACGCCCGCCCGATCCGCTGGTTCCTGGTCGGCTCGACCAGCGCCGCGATGATCGCCTCCCTCGCCGGACTGCTGATCCCGCTGGTGCTGAAGCAGATCGTGGACGGCCCCGTGGCGCACCGGCACACCGCAGGGCTGTGGTGGCCCGCCGCGCTGCTGCTGGTCCTCGGCGTCGCCGAGGCCCTGCTGTTCGGCGTGCGGCGCTGGATGGTGGCCCGCCCGCTCTCGCGGGTGGAGCAGACCATGCGCGCGGACCTGTACGCGCGGCTGCAGCGCCTGCCGGTGTCCTTCCACGACCGCTGGGCGTCCGGGCAGCTGCTCTCCCGCGCCACCTCGGACATGTTCACCATCCGGCTGTTCCTGGCCTTCCCGCTGGTCTTCCTGATCGTCAACTCGATGGTCTTCCTGATCGGCATCGGGATCATGTTCAGCCTGGACTGGCAGTTGGGCCTGATAGCGGTGCTCCCGGCCGCACCGCTGATCGTGCTGTGCTCGTACTTCGAGCGCCGCTACTCGGCCGCGGCCCGGCTCGCTCAGGACCAGACCGGCGACCTCGCCACGATCATCGAGGAGTCGGTGCTCGGCATCCGCATCCTCAAGGCGTTCGGGCGGCACCGCACGATGGCGCAGCGCTTCCGCGAGCAGGCCCGCGAGCTGCGCGGCACCGAGCTGCACAAGGCCCGGCTGCTGGCCAACCTGTGGGCGGTCATCGTCGGCCTGCCGGAGCTGGCCCTGGCCTGCTCGCTGGCGGTCGGCGTGGTCCAGGTCGCCCACGGTTCCAGCACCGCGGGGACGCTGGTGGCCTTCCTCTCGACGGCGCTCGCGCTGCGCTGGCCGGTCGAGTCGCTGGGCTGGCTGCTGGCGTACAGCAACGAGGCTGCGACGGCGACCGACCGCTTCTTCGAGGTGCTCGACACGCCCCTCGCCGAGGAGGACGACCAGCCGACCGTGGACGCGCCGCAGCCCGCCGGACCGCGTGACGGCATCCGCTTCGAGGGTGTGCGCTTCCGCTACCCGGACGCCCCCGCCGAGACCCCGGACCTGCTGCAGGGTGTGGACCTGCACGTCCGTACCGGCGAGACGCTGGCCCTGGTCGGCACCACCGGCAGCGGCAAGACCACGCTGACCGCGCTGCTGCCGCGGCTGTACGACAGCACCTCGGGCCGGATCACCCTGGACGGCGTCGACATCACCGAGCTGCCCAGGCCCACGCTGCGCCGGCTGGTCTCGGTGGCCTTCGAGGAGCCGACCCTGTTCTCGGCCTCCGTGAAGGAGAACGTGCTGATGGGCGCCCCCGGCGCCGATGAGAACGCGCTCCAGCGGGCGCTGGACACGGCACAGGCCCAGTTCGTCCGGGCCCTGCCGCAGGGGCCGGACACGCAGGTCGGAGAGCAGGGGCTGAGCCTGTCCGGCGGCCAGCGGCAGCGGTTGGCGCTGGCCCGCGCGGTCGTCGGCGGCCCGGAGTTCCTGGTCCTGGACGACCCGCTGTCCGCACTGGACGTGCACACCGAGGCGCTGGTCGAGAAGGCGCTGCGGCGCGTGCTCGCCGAGACGACCGCGCTGGTGGTGGCCCACCGGCCGAGCACCGTGCTGCTCGCCGACCGGGTCGCGCTGCTGTCGGACGGGCGGATCACGGCCGTGGGCACGCACCACGACCTGCTCGAGAGCTGCCCTGAGTACCGCGAGCTGATGTCCGGTGAGCTCGCGGCGGCGGGCTCCGCATCCGAGGGGAGCCGCGCATGACCAGCACCGGTCTGACCGCCGACACCCTGACGGACCGACACCCGAGCGATACGGAGATTGACGTGGAAGCGGAAGCGCCGGGTTTGACCACGACCGCCGAGGCCGGCGCTGACGCCGAGCAGTGGCAGGTCGAGCCCGCACAGCCGCACGAGCCGGAGCCCGGAACCGAGTCAGGACCTGGATCCGCACCCGGGCCCGGGCCGCTCGTGGGCGCGGCGGCCGAGGACGCGGAGGACATCCCCGTCCCTCCGGGCGCGCCCCGCGCGCTGCTGCGTTCGCTGATGGGCCCGCACCGGGGGCGGATCGTCCTCGCCATGGTGATGATCGTGGTGCAGCAGGCCGCCCTCCAGGTCGGCCCGCTGCTGGTGTCGCTCGCCATCGACCGGGGCATCCCGGCGCTGCGGGCGAACGACGCCGGGCCGCTGATCGCCGTCACCGTCGGATACCTCGCCTGCGCGACGCTGGCGACCCTGCTCCAGCGCGCCTTCATCCGGCTCTCCGGAGTGATCAACCAGGACATCCTGCTGGATATGCGCCAGCGGATCTTCCGTCACGCCCAGCGGCTCAGCCTGGACTTCCACGAGCGCTACACGTCCGGCCGGATCATCTCCCGCGCCACCAGCGACGTGGACGCGGTCCGCGAACTGCTGTCTGAGGGGTTGCAGGAGCTGCTGTCCGTCGGTCTCTCGGTGGTGTACATCTCCGGACTGCTGCTGTTCCTGGACTGGCGACTGGGCCTGGTCTCGCTGGCCTCCTTCGTACCGGTGTACCTGCTGACCCGCTCGTACCGGCGCCGGTCGCAGCGGATCTACCGGCGTTCGCGGACAGCAGTGGCCACGGTCATCGTGCGCTTCACCGAGACCATGAACGGCATCCGGCCGGTCCAGGCGTTCCGCCGTGAGGCCGCCAACGAGGTCGCGTTCGGCGTCGCCAACGCCGACTACGCCAAGTCCAACGCGGACAGCCTGCTCTCCATGGCGCGCTTCGTCGCGGTCTCCCGGGCCACGGCCAATGTGTGGATCACCGGGGTGGTGCTCTGGGGCGCCTACCTGGTGACGGACAACTCGCTGCAGCTCGGCGTGCTCGCGGCGTTCGTGCTGTACCTGCGGCGACTGTTCGACCCGATCGACCAGCTGGCGATGTTCCTGAACAGCTACCAGTCGGCCGCGGCCGCACTGGAGAAGATCGCGGGCCTGCTCGCGCACGAGCCCTCCGTGCCGGAACCGGTCGAGGCGACGGTGCTGCCGGCCCGGCCCGAGGGTTCGCCCGCCGGTCGGGAGATCGTGTTCGAGGAGGTCGGGTTCGCCTACCGCACCGGCAAGCAGGTGCTGCCGACCTTCTCGCTGCGGATTCCCGCAGGTGAGAGCGTCGCCGTCGTCGGAGCCACCGGCGCCGGCAAGTCGACGCTGGCCAAGCTGCTGGCCCGGTTCTACGACCCGACCGGTGGCCGGGTGCTGCTGGACGGCGTGGACCTGCGTGAACTGGCCACCGCCGAGCTCCGCCGGGGGGTGGTGATGGTGACTCAGGAGTCCTTCCTGTTCTCCGGGACGGTCGCCGACAACATCGCGGTCGGCCGCCCCGGCGCGAGCCGCGAGGAGGTCGAGGCGGCGGCCAAGGCCATCGGCGCACATGCCTTCATCAACGCGCTGCCGGAGGGCTACGACACCGACGTGCGCAAGCGCGGCGGTCGGATCTCGGCAGGTCAGCGGCAGCTGGTCGCGTTCGCCCGCGCCCTGCTGGCAGACCCCGCCGTGCTGATCCTGGACGAGGCAACCTCCTCGCTGGACGTTCCCGGCGAGCAGGCCGTCCAGGAGGCGATGCGCACCGTTCTGGCCGGGCGTACCGCGGTGATCATCGCCCATCGGCTGTCGACGGTGGAGATCGCCGACCGGGTGCTGGTGATGGAGCAGGGCCGGGTGGTCGAGGACGGCTCCCCCGCCGACCTCATCGCCGGCACGGGACGCTTCAGTCGGCTGCACGAGGCGTGGCGCGACAGCCTGGTCTGACGCGTCGAACCCTCCGCCGGCCGGTCCTGGCCGGACGGCTCAGCGGCTCAAGCGGCTCAGCAGCTCCCGACCGTGGCCAACTCCCGCTCCCGGGAGCGGGCCACGGTCTGGGGCCTGAGCTCGCGGGCCCAGTGGCGGCGGCGGCTCCGGGCCCAGGCCGGCGCCAGCCCCAGGAAGAGCAGGCCGTACAGCGGGTAGGCCCCGGCGAGGAGCTGCTGGTACCAGGTCAGGTGCAGCGCCTGGGTATTGGTGATCGGCAGCAGCCGGAAGGCATGGCTGAGGAAGACCGCCGCGCCCAGCAGCAGCGCGCCGCCGAGCGTCCAGGTCCACCGGTCCGGGCGCTGGTAGCGCAGCCGGTCCATGGTCTCGGCGGCGAGCAGCACCAGCATGGGGACGCACCAGACCCAGTGGTGCGACCAGCTGATCGGCGAGACCAGCAGCGCGGTGACCGCGACGCAGACGCCGCTCCAGGCGCGGGCGCGGGCGAGCGAGGGATAGGAGCGCCAGACGTACCCGGCGACGGTGAGCCCGGCCGCGCCGACCGCCAGTCCGAGGCCGGTGCCGATCAGCCCAGGCGTGGCGGTGTGCAACGAGCGGGCGAGGAGGCCGTCGAGGGACTGGTTGGCGATGTCCTGGGTGGCGCCTACGCGGGTGGTGTCGAACAACGCCTGGGTCCAGTAGCGCAGCGAGTCGCGCGGCAGCAGCAGCCAGCCGAGGGCGACGGTGCCGAGGAAGGTGGTGCCGGCGGCCAGTCCGACCCTGACGCGGCCGGTGAGGAGCAGGTGGAGCGCGAAGATCCCGGGGGTGAGCTTGATCCCGGCCGCGATGCCGCTGCCCAGGCCGGTGAGCCGGCTGTCGTCGCCACGGGTGAGGTCCCACAGCACCAGGGCGGCGACGAGCAGGTTGATCTGCCCGTAGCGGAAGGTGGTGCTGACGGGTTCGGTCCACAGCGCGAGACCCGCGACGGTGCCCGCCGCGGCGAGCCGCCAGCGCCGGGCGGGCCAGTCGGCCAGCTTGCAGGAGAGCCAGGCGACGACGCCGAGCAGGGCGGCGTTTCCCGCCGTGACGGCAATCGCGAGCAACGACGCGCTGAGCCGACTGCTGGGCACGAAGACCAGAGCCGCGAACGGGGGATAGGTCGCGGCGAGGTTCTGCGAGGTCGCGGTCAGGTCGTAGAGGCTGTGACCCGAGACGACGGCCGCGCCCTCGGCCTGGTACACGAGGGCGTCGATCATGCCGTGGGTGCCGAAGACGTTCCGGCCGAGCAGGTAGCCGATCAGGGAGAGCAGGGCGAACGCCAGTGCGGCGGCCGTCCTGCGGCGTATTCGTACGGCATCGGGGCGCGGCTTCCGCCGGTGCCTGCCTGCCGACTGGCGTGCGGCAGCGGTTGTGTCGGAGGTCACACCTGGTCCCAGGATCCGGAGCGTGCTTACCCGAGAACCGTAACAAGAGTCGGTAAGACCGACCGACAAATGGGGGGTGGGTGAAGGAGCGGGGCGAGGGAGGGGGCACCCCCGGACGAAGTTTGGGGGAGAGTCTGGGCGGGGCGGAGGAAGGAGCCATTGCGGAGCACTGGCGACCGACGACAACCCGGCCGGGCGAGAGCCTCCCCCACCCTTCGGGCGGGAGGTGCCCCCTGCCCGCGACGCCGCCCCCATTTGCCGGTCGGTCTATGGCCAGGAAAAGGCCAGGAAAGAAGAAGATCGTGGCGCGGACCGGAGTCCGCGCCACGATCTTTCCTCCACTGCTTTTCTGCCACTGCGTCAGCGCAGCAGACCCGAGTCCATTCCGGCGGTCTCCGCAGGAACGGCGATCAGTCCGAGCTCCGCCCCGGAGGCCAGCAGCCGGTGGGCGGGGAGGATGCGGACGGTGTAGCCGAAGGGGCCGGTCATACCGAGCTCCAACGGTCCCTCGTAGCGCCAGCGGCCGTCCAGGTCGGCACGGTCGGCGGCCTTGAGCGACACCGCCGTGGCGTCGGTGATCCGGTCGGCGTCGTCGACCCGCCCGGAGACGACCTGCACGTCCACGTCGGCGGGGTCGAGGCCGTCCAGCGAGACGTGCACCCGCAGCGCGAGCGTGCTGCCCAGTTCGGCGCTGTCGGTGCCGTCGGCGGTCTCGCCGTGGTCCACCTGCACGGCCGGCCAGGCGGCCCTGACCCGCGCCTTCCAGGCGGCGAGCTCGCGTGCGCCGTCGTAACCGCCGTCATGGGCGAGCAGGCGGTGCGCCTCGGCCGCCGGGGTGTAGAGCCGGTCGACGTACTCGCGGACCATGCGACCGGCCAGGACCTTGGGGCCGAGGGTGACCAGGGTGTGCCGGACCATCTCGATCCAGCGCGGCGGCAGGCCGTCACCGCCCCGGTCGTAGAAGCGCTGCGCGACCTGGTGCTCGATCAGGTCGTACAGTGCGGCCGCCTCCAGGTCGTCCCGGTGATCGGCCTCGGGGCCCTCCAGACCGGAGCCCTCGGGGCCGCCGGCGCTGACGCCCTCAGCGGTGGGGATGGCCCAGCCATTGCTGCCGTCGAACCACTCGTCCCACCAGCCGTCGAGCACCGACAGGTTCAAGCCACCGTTGAGCGCCGACTTCATACCCGAGGTGCCGCAGGCCTCGAGCGGGCGCAGCGGGTTGTTCAGCCAGACGTCACAACCCGGATACAGTGCGGCGGCCATGTCCATGTCGTAGTCGGGCAGGAAGACGATCCGGTGCCGCACCGCGGGATCGTCCGCGAACTTCACCATCTCCTGGATCAGCCGCTTGCCGCCGTCGTCCGCCGGATGGGCCTTGCCCGCCACGACGATCTGGATCGGCCTGGTCGGGTGCAGCAGCAGGCCGCGCAGCCGCTGGGGGTCACGCAGCATCAGCGTCAGCCGCTTGTACGAAGGCACCCGGCGGGCGAAGCCGATGGTCAGCACGTCCGGGTCGAGGACCTCGGCGACCCACCCGAGCTCGGCGTCCGAGGCGCCGCGCTGGCGCCAGGAGGCGCGGACCCGCTCCCTGGCCTCCTCCACCAGTTGGGCCCGCAGCCTGCGGCGCAGCTCCCAGATCTCCTGGTCGGGGATGGACTCGATACCGTGCCAGCGGCGGGACTCGCCGACCATCATGGCTTCCTCTGCGCGCTCGGCGCCGATCTCCCGCGCCCCGAGGCGGACCACCTCGGGATCGATCCAGGTGGGCGCGTGCACGCCGTTGGTGATGGAGGTGATCGGCACCTCGTCGGCGTCGAAGCCGGGCCACAGGCCGTTGAACATGCCCCGGCTGACCTTGCCGTGCAGGGTGCTCACACCGTTGGCGCGCTGGGCCAGGCGCAGGCCCATCGCGGCCATGTTGAACAGCGCCGGGTCGCCGCCGGGCCAGCTCTCGGCGCCCAGCGCCAGCACCCGGTCCACCGGTACGCCGTCGAGCTGGGCGTCGGCGGTGAAGTGACGGAAGACCAGCTGGCGATCGAAACGGTCGATACCGGCGGGGACCGGGGTGTGGGTGGTGAAGACGGTGCCGGAGCGGACCGCCTCGAGCGCGACGTCGAAGTCCACCGGCTCCGACTTCTCCGACACGCCGTCCCCGGCGACGAGCTCGCGGATGCGCTCGACGCCGAGGAATCCGGCGTGACCCTCGTTGGTGTGGAAGACCTCGGGCTCGGCGTGCCCGGTCAACCGGCAGAAGGTACGCACGGCCCGGACGCCGCCGATGCCGAGCAGCATCTCCTGCAGCAGCCGGTGCTCGCTGCCGCCACCGTAGAGGCGGTCGGTGACGTCGCGTTCGTTGGCGGCGTTGTCCTCGATGTCCGAGTCGAGCATCAGCAGCGGCACCCGCCCCACCTGGGCCTTCCAGATGCGGGCGTGGAGCTGCCTGCCGCCGGGCAGGGAGAGGGAGACCGTGCAGGGGCTGCCGTCGCTCTCGCGCAGTTGGCTGACGGCGAGCTCGTTGGGGTCGAGCAGGGGGTAGCGCTCCTGCTGCCAGCCATCCCGGGAGAGGGACTGCCGGAAATAGCCGTGACGGTAGAGCAGGCCGACACCGATGATGGGCACGCCCAGGTCGCTGGCGGCCTTGAGGTGGTCCCCGGCGAGGATGCCGAGGCCGCCCGAGTACTGCGGCAGGGTGGCGGTGATTCCGAACTCGGGTGAGAAGTAGGCGATGGCGGCGGGAAGGTCGGGGGCGTCGTGCAGCCCCTGCTGGTCCTGGTACCAGCGGGGGCCGCTGAGATAGTCGCGCAGGTCGTCGGCGGTGTTGTCGAGGCGGCGCAGGAAGCGCCGGTCATTGGCGAGGGCGGCGAGGCGCTGTGGGGCGACCTCGCCCAGCAGGCGGACCGGGTCGCGGCCTGCGGCCTCCCAGATCTCCGGATCGACCTCACGAAACAGGTCGCGGGTCTCCGGATGCCAGGACCAGCGCAGGTTGAGCGCCAATTCGCCAAGGGCTTGGAGGGGTTCGGGCAGGACGGTGCGAACCGTGAAACGTCGGATTGCCTTCACCCAAGCGAAGATAGCGTGACTGAGGGTGCGTGCGAAGGTGCTCCCGAGTGCTGCGCCATACGTTCGGCGCATTGGCGCGACCAGCGGCGATCTGGTTCACCCGGACGGCGGCACGGCGCACACCGGCGCACGGGGGCGTGTGTTCACATGGACGAAATCCAGCCGTCGCGCGGTCGTTGCACCAGGGGCCCGCGCTGTCCGCCACGTGCGCCGAACTGTAGTTCCTTGTGGCCGAAACGTGCGGATACCCGTGCGTAGGACACCACGACGGTGCGAGGATCGAGGCAGGTCGAGAGGACTTCCGTGCGACGGGGCGACGCAGCCCGGCGTCGTGCAGTCATGCCTGTCACCCAGAGTCACTCAAGTGATGTCGGAGCATTCCGGTCCCAGCTTTCAGCAGCCCAGCCATAAACACAGCCTGACGCACAATCCGATCTGTTGTCCCGCGTGTCTCCCCTCCCCGCGTGCTCGTTGTACGCAGCGGGCCAACGCTCCACCTCCTCGAACAGAGCGCGCGCACGCCGGTGCGCGCTCCAGCGCGCGTGGTGCGGCGGGAACCGGCTGTGCGGCCGGGTGGACGACGGACGGGTTGACGACCGGGAAGGCCGGGGAAGGCTCTCCGAGTCACTCGTTCGGGGCTGGGTCGCGGGCGCTGCCGGCATCCGGTCCTTCCGACGCTCAAGAGTCCTCCGGCGCTGTCCGGACGCGCCCTGCCGACGCAGGTTCGGGCGCGCCCCCGGAGAGTCGCCGCCGATCGTGGTCAGGAGCGGGAAATGCACGAGGAGCAACGATTGGACGGCGCCCCGGCCCAGGAAGCCACTCGCAAACCCGCGACCCGCAAGCCCGCGGCCAGGAAAGCGGCGGCACCACAGGTGCCACCGGTGCCGGCGGTGCCATCAGAGCCCCCGGTGCCATCAGAGCCGGCGGCCTCTCTGGCGTCTCCGGCGCCTCCCAAGCCGCGCAGCACCGCGAAGACCCGCACAGCACGGACCGCGCAGACAGCAGAGGGCGAGCAGCAGTTCATGATCGGCCGTATCCCCGTCCTGGACGTGAGCCCCCGCGTGGACTGCGGCGGGCGTCCGGCCAAGTCCGTCGTCGGCGAGCCCTTCGAGGTCAGCGCCACCCTCTTCCGGGAAGGCCACGACGCCGTCGGAGCCAATGTAGTGCTGCGCGACCCCAGGGGCCGCAGCGGCCCGTGGACGCCGATGCGCGAACTCGCGCCGGGCACCGACCGTTGGGGCGCGGAGGTCGTGGCGAACGCAGCGGGCCGCTGGACCTACACCGTGGAGGCCTGGAGCGATCCGTACGCCACCTGGCGGCACCACGCGGAGATCAAGATCCCGGCCGGGATCGACACCGCGCTGGTACTGGAGGAGGGCGCGCTGCTGCTGGAGCGTGCCGCGGCCGGAGTGCCCAAGCGGGAGGGACGTCCGGCCGTGCTGGCCGCCGCCGCGACGCTCCGTCAGGACGAGCTGCCGCCCGAGGTCCGGCTCGAGGCCGCGATCGGCGAGCAGGTGACCCGGGCCCTCACCCGCCACCCGCTGAGGGAACTGGTGTCCGCCTCCCGCCCGTCCACGCTGCAGGTGGACCGCCCCCGCGCGCTGTACGGCTCCTGGTACGAGTTCTTCCCCCGTTCCGAGGGTGCGATTGTCGCACCTGACGGGCGCCACGCCCCCGTCTCCGGCACCCTGCGCACGGCCGCCGAGCGGCTGCCCGCCGTCGCCGACATGGGCTTCGACGTGGTCTACCTGCCGCCGGTGCACCCGATCGGGCGGGCCTACCGCAAGGGCCCGAACAACACCCTGGAGGCCGACCGCTTCGACGTCGGCTCACCCTGGGCGATCGGCTCCCCCGAGGGCGGTCACGACGCGGTCCACCCCGACCTGGGCACCATGGACGACTTCGACGCGTTCGTCGCCCGCGCCCGGGAGCTCGACCTGGAAGTGGCCCTGGACTTCGCGTTGCAGTGCTCGCCGGACCACCCCTGGGTGGAGAAGCACCCCGAGTGGTTCACCCACCGCGCCGACGGCTCCATCGCCTACGCCGAGAACCCGCCGAAGAAGTACCAGGACATCTACCCCGTCAACTTCGACCAGGACCTCGACGGCCTGGTCAAGGAGACCCTCCGGCTGCTGCGCCACTGGATGGCACACGGCGTCCGCATCTTCCGGGTGGACAACCCGCACACCAAGCCGGTGATGTTCTGGGAGAAGGTCCTCGGCGAGATCGCCCGCACCGACCCCGACGTGCTGTTCCTGGCCGAGGCGTTCACCCGCCCGGCGATGATGCACACCCTGGCGAAGATCGGCTTCCACCAGTCCTACACGTACTTCACCTGGCGCACCGGCAAGCAGGAGCTCACCGAGTACCTGACCGAGCTCACCGGGAAGGCCGCCGCCTACATGCGGCCCAACTTCTTCCCCAACACCCCCGACATCCTGCACGCCTATCTGCAGCACGGCGGCCGCCCCGCCTTCGCCGTCCGCGCGATCCTGGCCGCCACCCTCTCGCCGAGCATCGGCGTCTACGCCGGCTACGAGCTGTACGAGAACGCGGCCGTCCGGCCCGGCTCCGAGGAGTACCTCGACTCGGAGAAGTACCAGCTCCGGCCGCGCGACTGGAGCCGCACCGACACCCTCGCCCCGCTGCTCACCACCCTCAACCTGCTGCGCCGCGAGCACCGCTCGCTCCAACTGCTGCGCAACCTGAGCTTCCACGACACGGACAGCGACCAGATCCTGGCCTACTCCAAGCGGCAGGACGACGACACCGTGCTGGTGATCGTCAACCTGGACCCGCACCACACACACGAGACCACGGTCTCCCTCGACCTCCCCGCTCTCGGACTCGACTGGCAGGACAGCCTCGACGTCCACGACGAGCTCAGCGGCGTGCGCTACCGCTGGGGCCGCCACAACTACGTCCGGCTCGACCCCGCCCTGCAGCCGGCTCACATCCTCACGGTCCGGAGGGCCGACCAGTGATCGTCAACGAACCCGTTCCCGACACCTTCACCGACACGCCGCAGAAGGACCGCGACCCCGACTGGTTCAAGCGCGCCGTCTTCTACGAGGTGCTCGTCCGCTCCTTCCAGGACAGCAACGGGGACGGGGTCGGCGACCTGCGCGGCCTCACCTCCAAGCTGGACTACCTCCAGTGGCTCGGCGTGGACTGCCTGTGGCTGCCGCCCTTCTTCGCGTCCCCGCTCCGTGACGGCGGATACGACGTGGCCGACTACACCGCGGTGCTGCCCGAGTTCGGCGACCTGGCCGACTTCGTGGAGTTCGTGGACTCCGCCCACCAGCGCGGGATGCGCGTGGTCATCGACTTCGTGATGAACCACACCAGCGACCAGCACCCCTGGTTCCAGGCCTCCCGCAACGACCCTGAGGGTCCGTACGGCGACTACTACATGTGGGCCGACGACGACAAGCAATACCAGGACGCCCGGATCATCTTCGTCGACACGGAGACCTCCAACTGGACCTTCGACCCGGTCCGCAAGCAGTACTACTGGCACCGCTTCTTCTCGCACCAGCCCGACCTGAACTTCGAGAACCCGGCGGTCCAGGAGGAGGTCCTGGCCGCGCTGCGGTTCTGGCTGGACCTCGGCATCGACGGCTTCCGGCTGGACGCAGTGCCCTACCTCTACGCGGAGGAGGGGACCAACTGCGAGAACCTGCCGGCCACGCACACCTTCCTGAAGCGGGTCCGGGCCGAGATCGACGCGAGCTATCCGGACACCGTGCTGCTCGCCGAGGCCAACCAATGGCCCGAGGACGTGGTCGACTACTTCGGCGACTTCGCCAAGGGCGGCGACGAGTGCCACATGGCGTTCCACTTCCCGGTCATGCCGCGCATCTTCATGGCGGTGCGCCGCGAGTCCCGCTACCCGGTCGCGGAGATCCTGGCGAAGACCCCGAAGATCCCCTCCGGCTGCCAGTGGGGCATCTTCCTGCGCAACCACGACGAGCTGACCCTGGAGATGGTCACCGACGAGGAACGCGACTACATGTACGCGGAGTACGCCAAGGACCCGCGGATGCGGGCCAACGTGGGCATCCGCCGCCGGCTCGCCCCGCTCCTCGACAACGACCGCAACCAGATCGAGCTGTTCACGGCGCTGCTGCTCTCCCTTCCGGGGTCGCCCGTGCTCTACTACGGCGACGAGATCGGGATGGGAGACAACATCTGGCTGGGCGACCGCGACGGGGTTCGTACCCCGATGCAGTGGACCCCGGACCGCAATGCCGGTTTCTCCTCCGCAGACCCGGGCAGGCTCAACCTGCCGACCATCATGGACCCGGTCTACGGCTACCAGGTGACCAACGTCGAGGCGCAGATGAGCAGTACCAGCTCGCTGCTCCACTGGACCCGCCGCATGATCGAGATCCGCAAACTCAATCCGGCGTTCGGGCTCGGCTCGTACGCGGAGCTGCCGTCCAGCAACCCCGCCGTGCTGGCCTTCGTCCGCACGCTGTCCCTGCCCGACGGCGGGGACGACCTGGTCATGTGCGTCAACAACTTCTCGCGCTTCGCTCAGCCCACCGAACTGGACCTGCGCGAGTACCAGGGGCGGCACCCGGTCGAGCTGATCGGTGGGGTCCGCTTCCCCGCGATCGGCGAACTGCCGTACCTGCTCACGCTGGCGGGCCACGGCTTCTACTGGTTCCGGCTCCGCCGCTCGGAGCAGGCAGCCGCTCGGCCGATGCTCCCCTGACCACCCCACCCGACCGTCCGTCACCCAGGAGCAGCGCAGACCACAGACCCTCCCCCGGCCCAGGCCGGGGGTACCCCCTTGGCGTGACACGCGGTCAATGACCGCGTGCCGAAACCCTCACGTCACCAGAATCCGGAAGACTGGCACACCCGGCAGCCCGCCCTCGGGTCACCACCCGCATGTTCCACCCGCTGCCGGGGCTGCCGCGTCCCCGGGGAAAGGGAGAAATGTCCGACACCTCCCGACCTCGCACCGTCGCAGCCAGACCCGCCACCCTCACCACATCCGCCACGGCTGCCGCAGCCGCCGCGCCCGCGACCCTCAAGCGCGGGACGGATCCCGGCTCGCTCGTCCAGGACACGCTGCCGCTGCTTCGCGACTGGTTGCCGCGCCAGCGCTGGTTCTCCGGCAAGGGACGTCCGATCACCGCCCTCGCCCCGGTCACCGTCACCCTTCTCCCCGAGCCGCTTGCCGGGGGGCCGCTGCTGCTCCACCTGCTGCTGAAGGTCGAGCAGCGCTCACCCGACGGCACGAGCAGCAGCGACCTGTACCAACTCCTGCTCGGCGTCCGGCCGCAGCACCTCTCCTGGCCGGACGCGGACCGGCTCAGGGCAGGAGTCATCGGGCGGATCAAAGGCGGCCCCCATGACGGCCTGCTGACCTACGACGGAGCCTACGACCCGGTACTGACACACCGACTGCTGCGCCATCTCGCCGGCGGCGGCCGCCAGGGCAACCGGATCGGACCGATCCGGTTCTTCTCACTCCCGGACTCCGGTGCCGGCCTCGACCTCGGTGAGCTCTGCGAACCGGACAGCCCCGCGCGAGTCGGCACCGCGGAGCAGAGCAACACCTCGATCATCTTCGGCGACGCCGCCATCCTCAAGCTGTTCCGACGCATCGGCGCCGGGCTCAACCCGGACCTCGAGCTCTCCCTCGCCCTGGGGCGCGCGGGCTCCACCCGCGTCCCCGAGCCGCTGGCCTGGTACGAGGGCGACCTCCCCGACCCCACCGGGCAACCGGCCACGCTCGGGCTGCTCCAGCGGTACCTCGACTCCGCGAAGGACGGCTGGGAGTTCGCCCTCACCCACGTCGGCCGGCTGCGCACCGACCCCGAGTGGCAGAGCATCCGGGACGGCGTGCCCAGCGACCACATCTCAGGCAACTTCTCCGCAGAGTCGTTTCTGCTCGGACGCGCCACCGCCGAGGTACACCTCGCCCTGGCCCGTGCGCTGCCCGTCACCGTCCTCGACCGGCAGGAGATCGAGTCCCTGGCCAACGCCATGGCGCTGCGTCTGGACGCCGCAGCCGTCGCCGTCCCGGCGCTGGTCCCGTACCGCACCCCGCTGCGCCGGATCTTCCGTGACCTGGCCGAGTCCGCTCGCGACGGACGGCTGCTGCGTGCCCAGCGGATCCACGGCGACCTGCACCTCGGCCAGGCCATGCGGACCAGGCGCGGCTGGGCCCTGCTCGACTTCGAAGGCGAACCAGCGAAGTCCCTGGAGGAACGCCGGCGCCCGCAGCCGGCCGTCCGCGACGTCGCGGCTATGCTCCGCTCCTTCGACTACGCAGCCGCCCACCTCCTCACCGAGCTGGCTCCGACCGATCCCGACCGCCCGCGCCTGGGCGCGCTCGCCGCGACCTGGGCACTGCGCAACCGCGCGGCGTTCTGCGCCGGCTACGCGGCGGCGGGTGCGGAGGACCCCACGGCAGACCCGGTGCTCCTGCACGCGATGGAGACCGACAAGGCGATCTACGAGGTGGTCTACGAAGCGCGCAACCGCCCGGAATGGCTGCCCATCCCCCTTTCCGCCATCGCCCGCCTTGCCCAGGCCGCCCCATGAGCCCCCATCCGGACTGACCCGCCGTACCCGTCCACCCCGACCCCTACTCGCCGTACCAACGCCAGGGAGGCACCGGCCGTGAACCAGTTCGACCCGCCCCGCCCCATCGTCGCCACAGAGGACACCGGCGGCATCGAAGGCACCGGCAGCACCGGAAGCACCCGCGTGCCGAACACCTCCCTGGCAGACCGGCCCCGTGTGGCCACGCGCCGCAGCGAGCCCCGGCCCACCGGGGCCACTGCTTCCGGCGCCGCGCCCGCCACCGCCCTGAAGGTGGGAGATGCTCCGTTGCCCCCGGGGGAGGTGGCCCGGCTGGTCGGCGGTTGGCATCACGACCCGCACGGTGTGCTGGGTGCGCACCCGGTGCCGCGGGGTACCGCGGTGCGGGTGCTGCGCCCGCTGGCCGAGCGGGTGGTGGTGGACACCGGTAGTGCCCGGTTCGAGTTGACGCACCAGCAGGACGGCTTGTTCACCGCCTTGATTCCCGGCGACGGCGACGCTGTGCTGCCTGCGTACCGGCTGCGGGTGGTCTACCAGGGTGTTGAGGTGGTGCAGGACGACGGCTACCGGATGCTGCCGACGGTGGGTGAGGTGGATCTGCATCTGATCGCGGAGGGGCGGCACGAGGAGTTGTGGACGGCGCTGGGTGCGCAGGTGCGCACGGTGGACGGCGTGGCGGGGACGGGGTTCGCGGTGTGGGCGCCCAATGCGTCGGGGGTGCGGTTGATCGGGGATTTCAATGCGTGGAACGGGACCGCGCATCCGATGCGGTCGTTGGGTGGCAGTGGGGTGTGGGAGTTGTTTGTGCCCGGGGTGGGGCCGGGGGCGCGGTACAAGTTCGAGATCGCCACCCGGGACGGGCGGATGCTGCAGAAGGCCGATCCGCTGGCGCGGGCGACCGAGGCGCCGCCGGCCACCGCGTCGGTGGTGCACACCTCCAGCCACGTGTGGCAAGACCAGCAGTGGATGGCGGCGCGGGGTGCGGGCGGTCATCACGAGCGGGCGGTGTCGGTGTACGAGGTGCACCTGGGTTCGTGGCGGCCGGGGCTCAGCTACCGGCAGTTGGCCGAACAGTTGCCGGGGTATGTGCGGGATCTGGGGTTCACGCATGTGGAGCTGATGCCGGTGATGGAGCATCCGTTCGGGGGCTCGTGGGGCTACCAGGTGTCCGGGTTCTATGCACCCACGGCCCGGTTGGGGTCGCCGGATGATTTCCGGTTCCTGGTCGATGCGCTGCACCAGGCGGGGATCGGGGTGATCGTGGACTGGGTGCCGGCGCATTTCCCCAAGGACGGGTTCGCGTTGGCCGGCTTCGACGGGGGGCCGTTGTACGAGCCGGGGGATCCGTTGCGGGCCGAGCATCCGGACTGGGGCACCCTGGAGTTCGACTACGGGCGTACCGAGGTGCGCAACTTCCTGGTGGCCAATGCGGTGTTCTGGTGCCAGGAGTTCCATGTGGACGGGCTGCGGGTGGATGCGGTGGCCTCGATGCTGTACCTGGACTACTCGCGTGAGCACGGGGCATGGAGTCCCAATGCGCAGGGCGGGCGGGAGAACTGGGATGCGGTGCGGTTCCTGCAGGAGATGAACGCGACGGTCTACCGGCGCTGTCCGGGGGTGGTGACGGTGGCCGAGGAGTCCACCGCCTGGCCGGGGGTGACCCGTGCCACCGAGCACGGCGGTCTGGGCTTCGGCCTGAAGTGGAACATGGGCTGGATGCACGACTCCCTGGACTACATCCAGCACGAGCCGGTCCACCGCCGCTACCACCACAACGA